>JBLHGH010000080.1:0-8804 GCA_047615425.1 Candidatus Latescibacterota bacterium | reverse complement strand
TATTTTTTGAATTAACCTGAGTTGTCTGGATATTAAGATTATTATTTTTCTTAATAAGTTCAATAGCCTTATCTGAGTTCACTTTTTCATCTTCATAATAGAAGCTTGCTCCTTTTTTGGACATGGTTATAATATAATCCAGTGGATTTTTAGGCGGTGGCGGCGGTGGCATACCAGGATCTCCATCATTTACGCCCATTATTACTTTTGGCGGTTCTGGAGCATCCGGGGAGCTAGGTACTGGCGGAGGCGCCGGAAAATTTGGAAATGGTTCCGCATCTTCACGTTGCTTGGATGACATTTTATTATGGATAAATGTTAGTCGGTCTACGTCGTTTTTCCGAATAAATAAATTCTCTCCATCTGCCTCATTGTACTTTTTAGCCAGCGCATTGTATTCCCGCATTTCATCTCTAGTGGCATTAGTTTGATCTACCTCAGAATTGAACACTTCAAAAGTATTGTCTTCATTGATGTTTTGCTGAATAATTTTTCTACTGCTAAAGCCATAAAGTAATAACGAAATTAACGGCACGATTAATAGGGTTTTAATCCAAAAGGATTTTTTTGATGTTTGATTTTTCATAACTGTAAAACGTTTTTTGATGAATGAATAATTAATTGAATTTGCCAATGTTGGCGATATAGCACTTGATGAGAATGCCAATAGAATGTTTTGATAGTGACTGGTTTCAACACCCTGTTTTAAGACCGCTTTATCCGCTAAAAATTCATGATTAAGTTTGATACTATGTTTTATAAAATAAAGCAGCGGATTAAACCAAAATATAACTTGGAGTAGTTCTATTAATAGGATGTCTACGCTGTGTTTTTGTAAAGCATGCGCTTCTTCGTGTAAAAGAACTTCAGCTGGGATTTCTTTATTTTCGAATTTTGCTTTATTCAGAAAAATATATTGTAAAAACGTGTGTGGAACCGTCGGTGTTTTCAGTAAAACATGAAAAAAATTCTTGTTTCTTACATTTGGATTTTGTTTAATTTTAGCAGCAAGGCGAAAGAGATTTCTGAAGAATTTTAGTCCAAAAAACAGCAAACCAGCTCCATATATAGCCCAAATTGAAATTAATAAGAATGGAACATTAGGCACGCGCTGTTCGGTTATAATTAAAGGGCCTTCAGTAGAAATAAAAGTCAGCGTAGGCTCTGTTATCTCAACATATTGAGTAAATGTTATTAATGGGATTAAAAATGCTACTGCCAAACTACCCAATAGATAGAATCGTTTGATGTTATGAAAACTTTCACGCTCTAATACTGCTTTGTAAAAAACAAAGAGGATGGCTAAACATCCAACGGATTTTAAAATATATATCTCCATGACTATTTACTTTCTATTTGTTGATCAATAATGCGTCTTAAATCTTCTAATTCTGCCTTACTTAGATTGGTCTCTTCTGTGAAAAACGATGCAAATTGTGATGCACTATCATTAAAGAAATTTTTAATAAGCCCATTTACATGCTTAGAAAAGTAATCTTTCTTTTTAACTAATGGGAAGTACTCTCTAGATCGTCCGTTTTGTTTGTAATCCACAAATTTCTTGTCCTGCATGCGTTTAAGCAATGTTGCAATGGTTGTTGTAGCCGGCTTCGGGTCTTTATAGTCTTTAATAAGATCTTTCATATAGGCGCGCTTTTGCTTCCACAAAATTTGCATCAGTTGTTCTTCGGAATTGGACAAGGGAATCATATGTATTTATATTTAACTCTACAAATGTAGAACAATATTTTCATTCTACAAACGTAGAGTTAATTTTTTTCTAAAAATAATAAATTACCTTTACTGAAATCCTAATAAGAACCTATGAGTTTTGAACGTGAAATAATGAAAAGGGCCAATGATTGCTGCGAGTTGTGCGGACATAACGAACAGCTAATTGTTTATGAAGTGCCTAAGACTCCAGAGTATATTGAAGGAGAAGGTACAGGTGTTTTAGCTTGTGAGACATGCGTTTCACAATTTGATAGCGACGAACGCGATGAAAACCATTGGAGATGTTTGAATGATAGCATGTGGAATACTGCAGCACCGGTTCAAGTTATGTCGTGGAGAATGTTACACAGATTAAAATATTTTGGCTGGTCTCAGGATTTATTAGATATGATGTATATGGATGAGCAGCAACTTGAGTGGGCTGCTGCTGAAGGTGA
This sequence comes from Candidatus Latescibacterota bacterium, assembly GCA_047615425.1. Classification (GTDB taxonomy): domain Bacteria; phylum Bacteroidota; class Bacteroidia; order Flavobacteriales; family Flavobacteriaceae; genus Patiriisocius. Next base: position 6,633 of record JBLHGH010000080.1, on the reverse strand, counting down.
TGCTAAAGATAAAACTGATGCGCTAGTCCATAGAGATGCCAATGGGGTAATTCTCCAAAAAGGCGACAATGTTGTTTTAATTAAAGACTTAAAAGTAAAAGGAAGTAGTATGGTTGCCAAGCAAGGTACAGCCGTAAGACGCATTTCCTTAGACCATGAAAATGAAACCTATATTGAAGGTAAAGTTGATGGTCAGCATATTGTTCTTATTACGGAATACGTAAAGAAGACATAAACCTGAATGTTATAAAAAATGCCCGATAGTTTTAAAATCTATCGGGCATTTTTTTATTTGCTCATTTCGGTAAAATAATGATAGAACTGCGGAATGGTTTCAATTCCTTTTAAATAATTCCATATTCCGAAGTGTTCATTTGGTGAGTGAATTGCATCACTATCTAAACCAAAGCCCATCAAAATTGTTTTACTTTTTAATTCCTTTTCGAACAAAGCTACAATAGGAATACTTCCACCGCTTCGTTGAGGGATTGGTGTTTTTCCGAAGGTACTAGCATAAGCTTTTTCTGCAGCTTTATATCCCGTACTATCAATAGGGGTCACGTATGCCTGTCCGCCATGATGCGGTGTCACTTTCACAGTTGTTCCTTTTGGCGTAATACTTTCAAAATGCTTTGTGAACAGGTCTGTAATGGATTCCCAATTTTGATTTGGGACTAAACGCATGCTAATTTTAGCGTAGGCTTTACTCGCAATTACAGTTTTGGCTCCTTCACCGGTATAACCGCCCCATATTCCATTAAGGTCTAAGGCTGGACGGATAGAATTCCGTTCGTTCGTTGTATATCCAGCTTCACCATAGGTGTCTTCAATATCCAACGCTTTTAAATAGGCTTCCTTGCTAAAAGGCGCTTCGGCCATTTTAGCTCTTTCTTCCAAAGATAATTCGTCTACATCATCATAGAAACCGGGGATATTAATATGATTGTTTTCATCATGTAATGACGCAATCATCTTGGTAAGAATGTTAATAGGGTTTGCAACTGCACCTCCGTATAATCCACTATGCAAATCTCGATTGGGACCTGTTAATTCTACTTCAACATAACTAAGTCCGCGCAGGCCAGTAGTGATTGAAGGGACATCATTAGCAATCATTCCAGTATCGCTAATAAGAATAACGTCATTGGATAATTTTTCCTGATTTCGTTCCACGAACCAACCCAGACTTTCACTGCCAACTTCTTCTTCACCTTCAATCATGAATTTGACATTACAAGGCAATTGCCCTGTGGACGTCATATATTCTAATGCCTTCACGTGCATATACATCTGCCCTTTATCATCACAACTTCCCCGTGCAAAGATGGCACCTTCCGGGTGTAAGGCCGTCTTTTTAATTACAGGTTCAAACGGTGGGCTGTCCCAAAGGCCTAGAGGGTCTGGTGGCTGCACATCATAGTGTCCATAAACCAAAACAGTTGGAAGTTTTGGGTCAATCATTTTTTCTCCATACACAATTGGGTAGCCTGGAGTTTCACATATTTCCACTCTGTCACATCCAGCATTTTCAAGGCTCGCTTTTATGACGTCTGCTGTTTTGATAATATCATTCTTGTGCGCTGAATTTGCACTAATTGAAGGGATTTTAAGCAATTCAATGAGCTCGTTAAGAAAACGGTCTTTATGTTGTTCGATATAATCTTTAGCACTTTTCATAGGATATTTTTAGAAGTCGGGCAAAGGTACAGAAAAGATAGATTTCTGTAAAAAGATAGTTTGTAAATTACAAATCTTGTTTATATTTGCACTCCTTCGCAAGAAGGCTACGGAGTACAAACCTCCATATGATGCGGGCGTGATGGAATTGGTAGACATGCTAGACTTAGGATCTAGTGCTTCACGGCGTGGGAGTTCGAGTCTCCCCGCCCGCACAAAAATAAAAAGCTTCTCAATTATGAGAGGCTTTTTTTTTGGTTCAAATACTTTATAGCCCCAACTTTGCTCAGTAATTAGAAATTATTCGTTAAAAATTCTTTAAAGCATTATTTATTGCTTATCATGTGACTCCATCACTTAATCCGTATAATAAGCATACTCTAAAAACAAATGGACACTATTGAATCGCTCGACGAGCTTATTAAAATTTTAAAATTAAGTGACCCCACAAACTATAGTAGGGTGGCAAGAAGGATACAACTTTCTAAAAGTGAATTCGAAAAATTTACCCATTGGAAATCAGACGGGTATAGCAGGAACTGCATAGAAAGAACTGATGTCTTCGAACTCATTTTAATATGTTGGGATGCAGGAGCATGTACTCCGGTTCATGCACATGATGAACAACGTTGCTGGGTCTATCAAGTAGACGGAAAAGTTAACGAAGTTCGTTTTATTGAAAATGAAGCAGGAAGCCTAGTGCCTTCTCGTCGTTTGGAATTGACTCCCGGTAATCTAAGCTATATGCATGATGAAATGGGTTACCATGCTTTGGAAAACAAGTCAGAAACCACTGCTATGAGCTTACATTTGTATGTGTCTCCTATAGATTCGTGCCAAGTTTTTGACACTGCAGCTACTGCTTTTAAAAACGCAGAGCTTGACTATTATAGTTATAAAGGTGTTCTAGAGGAAGCCAATATTTCTAAATAGTTAGTTTTTTTGACGACCCAGACAGTGAACAATAGTGTTCATGTCGTAGGTCGAATTCTATTAAATAGGTATTTTTGCAACGAAATTCAAAAGCCTAGTTAAGCAGATGAAAAAGAATGAAGCCACACTCGAATTATCGAAAGAGACCATGCGCAAATATGGCTATGAAGTTGTAGATGCAGTTGTAGAACATTTTGCGACGCAGCATGATAAAAATCCAGTTGTTACAGGCTCTCGAGCAGAAATGGACAATTTTTTTCTGGAAGAAGCACCCGAGGAAGGTAGTGACCCTCATCAAGTACTTGACTTTGTCTTGGAGAAAGTAATTACGAAAAGTACAATCGTATCACACCCAAAATCATTTTCGTTTGTCCCTGGACCAAGCAATTATATTAGTGCTATGGCTGATACGTTGGCAACAGGGTTTAATATTTTTTCTGGTGGATGGGCTGCTTCTCCGGCGGCAGCCGAGTTAGAAATTGTGACCATGAATTGGCTGCTCAAGATTTATGGTTTTCCTGTAAAAATGGGTGGAGGTATCTTCACAAGCGGAGGTTCTATGGCAAATCTTACCGCCGTTGCTGCAGCAAGACGAATTAAGTGTGGAGATGATTTTTCGAAGGCAATCATTTATTTGTCAGATCAGGCACACTCTTCAAACATTAAGGCCATTCGGATTTTAGGTTTTCAGAAGGAACAAATACGGGTAATACCTACCGATGCGGAGTTTAAATTTTCAATTAATAAACTTAAAAATGCTATTGCAAAAGATCGTCTTGAGGGCTATCAACCGTTTTGCTTGATTGCTACAGCGGGTACAACAAATACAGGGACCGTTGATCCATTACTTCAAATTTCTAAGATTTGTAAACAGGAAGATATTTGGTTTCATGTAGATGGGGCTTATGGCGCGGCGGCTATTCTAGCTAAGAATGGAACAGCCTTGTTGAAAGGGATAAACAAGGCAGATTCATTAACAGTCGATCCACATAAGTGGTTTTTTCAACCTTATGAAATGGGCTGCTTGTTGGTGCGTAATCACAAATGGCTAAGCAGTACATTTACTGAAAAACCTGAGTATTTAAGAGATATAGAAGGGAATACTTCAGAAATTAATTTCTATGATCATGGGGTACAATTGACACGACGTTTTCGGGCGTTGAAATTTTATATGTCGATTAAAACATTTGGTTTAAAATCTTTCAGAACGGCCATAACATATAATATTGAATTAGCAGAGGCGGTTGAAGCATTGTTGCGCAAAAGCCCCTTTTGGGAAGTGATATCTCCAGCAACTTTAGCGGTCATTAACTTCCGCTTCAATCCTATTGGAGCGAATATGACCGAAAAGGAATTGGATAAAATTAATCAGCATATTTCGCAGCAAGTCGTGCAATCTGAGCAGGCATTGCTTGTAACCACATTACTAAACCGACAGGTTGTTTTACGGATGTGTTTAATTAATCCAAGAACAACGCTCGTTGATGTTAAGGAGACCATAGCGCTATGCGAATCCTTTGCTGAGGTACAATAATCTGTAAAAGGGCCTTGGACGAATGTTTTGTACCTTGGGATGTCTATTAATTGTTGAATATTTTCAATGGATAACAATCAAATAATTTCACACACGGTGTACGACGTATTGATAATAGGGGGTGGAGCTGCTGGATTTTTTACAGCAATCAATGCGGCTGAAAAAAATCCTGAACTGAAGATAGCTATTTTAGAACGTGGGCAAGAGGTGCTTAACAAAGTGAAAGTGTCTGGCGGTGGTAGGTGTAATGTCACGCATGCGCAATTTGTGCCTAAAGAGCTAACCAAGCGTTATCCAAGAGGTGAAAAAGAATTACTAGGCCCATTTCATTCGTTCATGACTGGAGATACAATAACGTGGTTTGAAGAACGAGGTATTGCCTTGAAGATAGAGGAGGATGGGAGAATGTTTCCCGTTTCAGATTCCTCACAAACGATTATTGATTGTTTTGTGAAGGAAGTGGAACGATTTGGAATTGAGGTAATCAAAGGTGCTTCGGTAAAGGCTTTTTCGGAGGAAAATAATCAATGGAAAGTTTCATCGAACACTCAAGAATATATTTGCCAAAAACTAGTTTTAGCCACGGGTAGCAACCCTAAAATTTGGAAAATGATTGGGCAATTAGGACATACTATAATTCCGCCGGTGCCTTCATTATTTACGTTCAATATTAAAGATCAACGTATCTTAGATTTAGCTGGAGTAGCAACTGATGTTTCGATAAAAGTTACGGGAACAAATGGAAAAGAATTATTGCAAAGTGAAGGCCCACTTCTAATTACTCATTGGGGAATGAGTGGTCCCGCAATACTCAAATTATCCGCTTGGGGTGCACGAATCCTTGAACCATTGCACTATAATTTTGAAATTCAAATAAATTGGTTATTTGATGCTTCTGAAGAGGATACCTTAGAAAGTCTGATGGATTGTAAAAGTGTTAATCCAAAACAGACAGTTCAGAAATATGCACAACTTGGTATGCCAAAAAGACTATGGCAAAGGCTCGTTATGGCGAGTGGCATAGATGTGACCGAAACTTGGGCTGAAATCTCAAAAATAAAACTTCAGAATTTGGCAAATCAGTTAACCAAAAGTCATTTTCAGGTAGAAGGTAAAAGTACTTTTAAGGAAGAATTTGTAACAGCAGGGGGCGTAGATTTAAAAGAAATCAACTTCAAACGTTTCGAAAGTAAGCTACATCCAAATTTGTTTTTTGCGGGTGAAGTTCTCAATATTGACGCAATAACTGGAGGCTATAATTTTCAAAATGCTTGGACCGGTGGGTTTATGGTTGCCAAAGCAATATTTGATGACTAAGCTGAAAACCTATTTGTTTTGAGATTGCCTTTAGTTTTTTAAAGATTTTTACAGCGATAGCTTTTGTTTATCTTTACAGCTGAAATACCCATCGATGCTGGAACAAGATTTTATTCCCAATACATATAAGAATACTTTGGAAAGTGGCGCTGTGTCTTATCAGTCTCCTAGCAATATCGCCTTGGTGAAGTATTGGGGTAAGTACGGGGATCAATTGCCTAAAAATAGTTCCGTGAGTTTTACTTTGGACAATTGTAAAACCACAACTACACTTTCATATCAGAAGAAAGCAACATCGGGATTTGACTTTGAGGTCTATTTAGATGGACAGAGAGAAGAAAGTTTCGAACCAAAAATCAAAACCTTTTTTGAACGTATAGAACGCTATCTGCCTTTTTTGGATAATTATACGTTTAAGATTGAAACACATAATAGCTTTCCTCATAGTAGTGGAATCGCATCATCTGCAAGTGGCATGAGTGCCTTGGCAATGTGTTTGATGCATATGGAGGAACAGTTGGCCGGAAGTATGGATGAAAACCAAATGCTTACAAAAGCTTCTTTCTTGGCACGATTAGGCTCAGGAAGTGCATCTAGGAGTATTCAAGGACCGGTGGTTGTTTGGGGATCACATTTAGAAATCCCAGGAAGCTCAAATTTATTTGGAATTGAATATCCATTAAAGGTTCATGAAAATTTTAAAAATTATAGAGATACCATTTTACTTGTAGACAAAGGCGAGAAGCAGGTGAGTAGTACTGTGGGTCATGATTTGATGCATTCAAATCCATATGCGGAAGAACGGTTTAAAGAAGCCGATGCAAATCTTGAGAAGTTGATATCAGTATTTGAAAGCGGAAACCTTTCAGAATTTATTGCTATTGTAGAAAGCGAAGCTTTGCAATTACACGCTATGATGATGGTGTCAAAACCATACTTCATTTTGATGAAACCAAATACCTTGGAAATTATTAATCGGATTTGGAAATTTCGTCAAGACACTGGAAGTAATGTTTGTTTTACGCTTGATGCCGGTGCAAACGTACATGTTTTGTATTCAGATTCAGAAAAAAAGCAAACGGTTGCATTTATTGAAAGTGAATTGACTCCATTTTGTAAAAACGGCGAATTCATCCATGATCAGGTGGGATTAGGGGCTAAATTGATTCGCT
>JBLHGH010000079.1:0-8813 GCA_047615425.1 Candidatus Latescibacterota bacterium | reverse complement strand
AATGGACTACTACTGGATGATGGGTGACAACAGGAATAATTCACAGGACGCTAGAATGTGGGGCTTTGTACCGTTTAATCACGTGGTTGGCAAACCCGTGATGGTCTGGCTGAGTTATGATAGTAAGTTGAGTAAATTTCGTTGGGATAGAATGTTTACTACTGTAAAAGGCGAAGGCAAGGCCACCTCGTTTTTATGGTTAGCCGTCCTTATAATTGTTGGTCTTTTTGGCTGGGATTTTTACAGACGAAGAAAGCGGAAATCTAAAGCCTAGTAAAATCATTTTGATGAAGGTACTGCTGCACCCCACATATTTTCCAAGTATTGTGCAAATGGCTGCTGTTGCGCAGGCTAAAGCTGTGGTATTCGAAGTACACGACAACTATCAGAAACAAACCTATCGTAACAGAGCATATATCGCAACGAGTACTGGCAAACTTTTACTCAACATTCCTATCGAGCACAGTAAAGACGGAACCCGTTTAAGATATAATGAGGTTCAAACAGAGGATAGTTCTCCGTGGCAATCCCAGCATTGGAAGTCCTTAGAAACAGCCTATAGAACATCCCCTTATTTTGAGTTTTATGAAGACGAACTCAAGTCTTTATTTACGGGGGATGCTTCCAAATTGATGGCGCATAATTTTGAAGTCTTCGAACTAGTCTGTGAACTTATAGGTCTTGAAGTTGAACACAGCAAGTCAACCGAATATTTTCGCGAACCAAAACAAAAAGATCTGCGCTATTTGGCAAATGTAAAACGTGAAATCAATATTGAACTAATCCCCTACACGCAAGTATTTGGAAGCAATCATGGCTTTCTATCAAATCTATCGATACTCGATTTAATATTTAATGAAGGGCCAAACACGCTTCATTACTTAGAATCCCAAACCTTGCAATTCTAATTACCAACCAAGCGTAGCCCTTACTGGATAATGATCAGAAAAGCTCTCATTCAGGGTTTCAAAACTAACAATATCCATACTATCAGTAGCAAGGATATAGTCTATTCGCATGGGATACCCATCAAAATGAAAGGTGGTGCCCAATGCACTGCCTCGCTCAACGAAACCATCTTTCATGCCAATTTGCAGCTTTCGATAGCAGTATGAAAAGGGTGTATTATTGAAATCGCCTGTGATTACAACTGGATATGGCGATTTATTTTTATGATCCAAAATAGCGATCACTTGTTTTTCTTGTGCGATGAACGCCTTAGACATTCGCTTGCGCAAGCGGTCTGTATTTCCTTCATGTAAGTAACCCACTGTTGGTAATATTCCAAGTGATTGCAGGTGTAAATTGTAAACCCGTAACGTATCTGTTCCTTTGAGGATATCAACAAAGAGTGTATTATTGAATGAACCTTTAAAATCGAATGCCCCTTGATTGAGTATTGGATATTTAGAAAATATTGCATGGCCCAATTTTACTTTGCTGTTTTTAAAGTGAATGTACTTATGAGGAAAGTTTGAGAAATCGGCTATGGAATCCCTGTAATACTCCTGAACACAAAAGACATCGGGTTGTTGTTGTTCAATAATTTTAGAAACAATTTCTGAAACGTTTTCTGAATTATCCGCTTCGTATGCATTGAATAAACGTACATTATAACTAAGAATATTCAAGGTATTATCATATGCCGAAGGGTCTCCTTCCGAAGACAATTCAAAGAATGGATTAAAATGAAAATAGGCAATAAATAAAAGAATAAACGACAACCAAAATTTTCGTTTAAATCGGAATAACCAATATAATGCAAATAGCAAGTTGACGAAAATAAGCGGTGAAACACCGATGCTCCATAACGAAAGTGACGGAAATGTGGAAGGTTTAAGATACGGGAGAACAAAAGAAACTAGTAGAAGAAACGCAAACAAGCAGTTACCCCAATAGAGAACCTTACTTAAAAAACCACCCTTTTTACTCCTCATGCTAGTCATCTTTTCCCGCTTTAAATAGGAAATCTTTTTCAAGCTTTGTTAAACTATCGTAACCACTTTTACCAATTTTATCTAAAATGCCATCTACTTTTTTCTGGTGATTTGAAGTTTCATCCTTCTTAACGCTCTTTTTTGATGCTTCTCTTCTATACACTGTTTTCAATGGCTTTGATTTTCTAGGAGTAAATATTTCCTGAAACCAAGCGACGAGATTTTCAAACCATTTTCCAATATCATTTCCTTTCGCCAATTGCATAGCATATACATAACCGAACAAGGCACCCCCTAAGTGGGCTATTAGTCCGCCAGGATTGCCTGACACCGGTAATTGAATAACATCCAATAACACCACGGCTACCCCAATATGCCACAGCTTAATACGCCATTTAATCATCATGACTTCGGTATTTGGGCTATGGGCAGCAATGAATATCATAATAGCTCTAACAGCAGCAGATGCACCTAGTAAGACGCCATTTGTTTTCATGAAAACTGGAAATAAGTTGTAAGCCAACATATAAAGAAGGCCACCGCAAATAGCACCTAGCAAGTAAATGGTTAGAAACCGTTTTGCATTAAAGAGATTCAAAACAATGCGCCCAAACCAATACAAAATGTACATATTGAAGAGAAGGTGAAAGAAACGAAAATGTAAAAAGCTGTAGGTAATTATCGACCAAGGCTGCGTGATAAAATCACCTATTTCTTCTGGCAATACTAGCCATGAAGTGACATCGCCTGGAAGGACGTTTAAGAAAAAAGAAGCAAGACGGACCACCAAAAACAGGAGCGCGTTAATCGCAATTATTTTAACAACAATATTTGCTGTTTTGTACTGATATATAAGACTATTTGCTGCCATTTAATTCCAGCGTTTATCGTTAAAACTATTTTTTTTCCAGTACCATGCCATGATAAAACCGGCAATTGCTCCACCAACGTGTGCCATATGTGCTATAGGTCCAATAGAGAATGAAGTCATTCCAAAAAACAAATCCATGGCAATTAAAGCTGGCACAAAATACTTCGCCTTGATTGGAACCGGAAGGAAGATAAGCATTAGCGACGTATTTGGGAAGGAAATCGCGAAGGCTACTAAGATTCCGTATAGTGCACCAGAAGCTCCTAGCATGCTTGCATTAAATGGGCTTACTAAGGATTTTATTCCGTCAACACCAATGACACTTTCCCAGCGTCTATCATATGTCAAATATCCAGAATTTAGCATATCAAATGTTTCTTGCTTATCAAATCCCGCTGCTATTAAATTGGACAATTCTGCGTTAAATTGAAAATAGAGTATACCAGTATATAACAACAACGACCCTAAACCTGCGGAAATATAAAAGAAGATGAATTTTTTCTTGCCCCATCTTTCTTCCAAAGGTGTTCCAAACATCCAAACACCAAACATATTAAAAAGAATGTGAGAAAAAACAAGCTGACCAGCCTCTGTATAGCTAGCGTGCATAAACATGTGCGTGAAAATTTGCCAAGGCTTAAATCCATTATTTAGCGGGAAATGCATTGCAAAAAGGCTGTTAAAAACATCCCCGTTCGTTCCAATAATTAAGGTCCCAATCCAAAAAAGTGCATTGATAATTATAATATGCTTTACCGTATCTGATATTCCTCTCATTTAACTAAACTTTTTATCAAAATCTGTTGCGTCCAACGTAATTAATACTTTTCTATTATCTGGCGATACACTTGGCTCTTTACAGGCAAACAACTGATGTACAAGGTGCTCTTGCGCCTCTTTACTTAGCGAAGTACCCGTTTTAACCGCCATACTTTTTGCCATGGATTTAACTAATAAATCATTCTGACTAAACCCTGCATCTGGCACTTCATCTTTAATATCTGAAACAAGCTGCTCCAATAAGACCACTACTTGACTTTCTGAAACAATTACAGGTACACCGCTCACCTCTAGCGTATCTCCTTCACATTTTGAAAAAACGAAACCTGTATGCTCCAATTGCTGTTTTACTTTCGCAATAATAGCCACATCAGCCTTCGGGAAGTCCAATGCTAACGGAAACAACAGTTGTTGACTCACAGCCTCTTGGACTGTAATATTTCGAAGTAACTCTTCATACAAAACGCGTTGATGGGCTAAGTGTTGATGAATTACCATCAAACCACTTTTGATGAGACTAATGATATATTTATTCTGAAGTTGGAATGTAGCCTGACCACTTTCTTGCATATCATCCGCAAATAAGCTCCCGCTTAGTTCTTCCGTGGCTCCTTCAAAAGCATCTTCCTTCAAGCCCACGTATAAAGACTCCCAAGAACCTGCGGTGTCTCCCACAGAAGGTTCACGTTTATATGGAAATTGAACATTCATCTGTTTGGCTTCGGTTTTAAAAGGATTAAAACTTCGGTCCACCTCAATAGTAGGTGCTTGAGGTCTTTTATTGCTATATGAATAAGGCGTTTCAAAGCCAGCATCCTTATTAAAATCTAAAACTGGCGCTATACTAAACTGCCCAAGACTATGCTTTATTGTTGCTCGCAGCATCGCATAAATTGCATGCTCATCTTCAAATTTTATTTCTGTTTTGGTTGGATGAATATTGATATCAATTGATTTTGGGTCTACTTCCAAAAACAAAAAATATCCAGGATATAAACCACCTTTCATCAATCCTTCAAAGGCAGATCCAACGGCATGATGCAAATACGAACTCTTTATAAACCTATTATTCACAAAGAAGAATTGCTCCCCTCTACTCTTTCTAGCAAATTCAGGTTTCAAGACGAAACCACGCACCTTCACAATCTCTGTTTCTTCTTCAACAGGGACAAGTTTTTCGTTTGTTTTACTTCCGAAGATATTTACGATCCGTTGACGCTCATTACTTGCCGGCAAGCTAAATACGTCTGCTCCATTGTGAATCATACTAAATCCAACTTGGGGATGCGCTAATGAAACCCTATGGAATTCATCAATGATGTGACGCGTTTCTACAGGATTGCTCTTCAAAAAATTTCTTCGAGCAGGAATATTATAAAATAGATTTTTTACAGAAATGGTCGTGCCTGTAGGTGTAACAGCAACCTCTTGAGCCTTAACCTCACTGCCTTCAATTGTAATTCTAGTACCAACCTCATCAGTGGAGGTCTTCGTTTTAAGTTCAACATGGGCAATTGCGGCAATCGACGCTAAAGCCTCCCCACGAAATCCTTTGGTATTTAAATTGAATAAATCCTCGGCAGCTTTTATTTTTGAAGTAGCATGACGCTCAAAGGACAATCTAGCATCAGTAACACTCATGCCGCTCCCGTTATCTATAACCTGAATCAAGGTTTTTCCAGCATCCTTAACAACAATACTAATTGCCGTTGCTCCGGCATCAATCGCATTCTCCAATAGCTCTTTGACTACAGAAGCAGGTCGCTGGACAACTTCGCCAGCAGCAATTTGATTGGCGACGTGGTCTGGTAAAAGTTGAATAATGTCTGCCATTAGTTTTCTTAAAATATGGACAAATCGAAATCAATTATAAAAAGAAAGGCGAGCACTAAGATCGCAACGATGACAAGTATTATTTTCGTCCCAGTAAAGTTGGGCGTTTGCTTTAAATCTGAAAAGACAGACCTAAACTTTCCGGCAATACCTTTATTGGGCCCAACAGTGGTACGGTATCTATCAAATTTATGCTCTATCTCAAATGGACTTCCTTCACCATCGTTTTCATAATAACGAGGTGCGTAGCCAAATTTTTTGCTTTTACGTGTCTTTAATATGCTCATAGCTCTCTGTATTGTAAATGTACATAAATCAGGGCGGTTTTTGAAGTGTTTACCCTGCTTAATTGGCTACAATTACCATACCGAAAGAATACTCCTAGAACTTGGCATCCTTTCTTAATTGCGCCATTTTAATGGCTGCAATTGCCGCTTCGGTTCCTTTGTTTCCGAGCTTCCCGCCGCTTCTGTCTATTGATTGCTGAAGATTGTTATCTGTCAGCACACAGAATATTACAGGAATGTCACCGCGAACATTAAGATCTTTAATCCCTTGAGAAACCCCTTCGCATACATAGTCAAAGTGCTTCGTCTCCCCTTGTATCACATTTCCAATTGCGATAATAGCATCGAGCATATCATAGCTCTCTTGCATTTTTTTACAGCCGTAGATAAGCTCAAAACTTCCAGGGACATTCCAACGCACAATATTTTCCTTGATCCCACCGCAGTCTAAAATAGCATCAAAGGCACCTTGAAACATTCCTTGAGTGATATCTTGGTTCCATTCTGAAACAACAATCCCAAACCGAAAGTTTTTCGCATTTGGGATTGTAGCTTTATCGTAAACCGATAAATTATTATTTGTTGTTGCCATCTTACTGCATTGATTCCGCTTTGCCGATGAATGCTTTCGCCTGCTTAGCCTCGGCTGCTTTAGGATAGTTATCTATAATTCCTTTAAAATGCTGTACTGCCTTACTTGCTTGACCAAGATTCATGGCGGTAATACCAGCCTTCAGTAAAAAACGTGGTGAGGTAAACTCATTCGCTGCCATACTAGCAGCTTCCTCATAATATTTTAATGCCTCATCATTCTGACCTAATTGTACAAAGGCATCTCCGATAGCGCCTTTAGCAACAGGTGCTACATTCGCGTCATCGCTTTTAAAAGCATCTAAATAATTAATTGCTTCAGAGTAACGATTTGTATTCAAGTAAGAAACTCCAGCGTAGTAATTCGCCAAATTCGCCGCGTCTGTACCACTATATTTCTCTGTGATTTCAATAAAACCGTAGTTGTTTCCTTGTCCGTTTAACGCCCAATTGTATAATGAATCTGGGCTCTCTGCTGTAAGCGCCTGCTCATAATAATATGTAGCACGGTACATTTCATTCATTCCTTCTTCCTGCTTGGGCTTCATGATAAACTGGCTGTAGGCTAAATAACCTAAAACAACAACTGCCGCAGTAATAACTAGTCCCAAAATATACTTCTGGTTCTTTTCAACCCACGCCTCTGTTTTAGATGCACCAGCGTCTAGCGTATTAAAAACTTCTGCCGTTGCGCTTCCATCTTCAATAGCGACTTTTTTTTCTTCCTTAGTTTTCGGTTTATATCCTCGTTTTTTATACGTAGCCATAGTTTCAGTTTATTGAGGGGCAAAAATAAAATTTTTATTATAATTTGAAAGGGAAAATATTCCTTATTTTTCAATAATTTGCAGTGCTGTTTCTAGGGCTCGAGTTAAAACCTCCCTTTCAAAAAAGACAACAGCGCTTGCTAAACCATGGTACTACAAAGTTTATCCCTCATAAACTACAAGAATTTCGATTCTAAAACCTTCCTATTTGATCCAAAAATCAACTGTTTTGTAGGGCACAATGGTGTGGGAAAAACGAACGCATTGGACGCTATTTATCATCTTTCCTTCGGAAAAAGCTATTTCAACCCTGTAACAAGTCAGAATATTAAGCACGGAGAGGACTTTTTTGTAGTTGAAGGGCAATACGAAAAAGAGTCTCGTTCAGAAAAATTAATTGTAAGCGCAAAAAAGGGGCAAAAGAAGATGATTAAGCGCAATGGCAAGGCCTACGGGCGCTTTAGCGAGCATATTGGCTTTATTCCTCTAGTAATCATTTCGCCAGCAGATAGAGACCTTATTACCGAAGGTAGCGAAACCCGCAGAAAATTTATGGACGGAGTGATTTCGCAAGGCGATAGTAGTTATCTGCAAACACTCCTTAAGTACAACAAAGTATTAGCACAGCGTAATGCTTTACTGAAGTATTTCTCGCTAAACAATACATTTAATCAAGACACCTTAGATATTTATGACACACAGCTTCATGAATATGGTCTCCCCATTTATGAGAAACGAAATGCTTTCTTAGAAGCATTTATGCCAATTTTCCTGAAACGTTACGAATCCATTAGCAGCGGAAAAGAAAATGTGCATTTGGAATATAAGAGTCAGTTAAATAATACCGATCTGCTATCGCTTCTAAAAGCGAACATAACCAAAGACAAAATGACTCAATACACTAATTTCGGGATTCATAAGGACGATTTAGTTTTTGAAATTGACGGGCATCCCATTAAGAAATTTGGTTCTCAAGGACAGCAGAAATCGTATTTGATTGCATTAAAACTAGCGCAGTTCGATTTTATTAAGGCGCAAGGCTCTGTGAATCCTATATTGTTATTAGACGATATTTTCGACAAACTTGATGAGCAACGTGTGGAACATATCATTACCTTAGTAGACAGCGAAAACTTCGGACAATTATTTATTAGTGACACACATGCCGAAAGAACCGAAAACGTGATCAAAAAAGTTTCACAAACCTATAAAATGTTTCCGCTATAAACCGCATAGGGCAATTCACGAATAATGAAAAGACTAATTATATTATTGCTATTAACAACGATGCTAAGCTGCTCAACACAAAATCCGTCCGAGCAGATCAATCATTTAGCAGGATATTGGGAAATAACGCAGGTTGAGTTCCCAGACGGCAGTCTACGAGAGTTTGGTATCAGTAGAACGATAGATTATATTACTCTAAACGAAGATGGAGGGGTTCGACTAAAGGTTGATCCAAAACTCGATGGAAGCTTTGTAACATCAGGAAAAGCCGAAGAATTCAAATTAATAATTGAAGGCGATAAATTAAGAATGCATTATAAAACACCTTACGATTCATGGGTGGAAACTGTAATTAGCACGAAGGACAGTTTACTCGTGGTAAAAAATAGAGACGATAAAATCTATACCTACAAGGTTTTTAAGCAATTCGAATTATAAGTACGAAATGGCAAAACGAAAAGGACGTGATGGGCAAAACACCATAGGTGGTGTGTTGCAAAATTTCATAAAGTCTAACCGA
>JBLHGH010000078.1:0-8947 GCA_047615425.1 Candidatus Latescibacterota bacterium | reverse complement strand
TAGTGGTACTTTCCAAGACCAAACAGATGTGCCATTTGTAATTGCTCCAAGAACTGGTGGAATTCAATTTATTGAAGTATGTGAAACTGACGCTACGGTACAGTGGGCTGCAACTGCAGGCGCAACATCGTATGACGTACATGTATTAGGTGAAAAGTATATGGATCTTGTTGGAAATACAACCGACTTACAGTTCACTTTCCCTATTGCAGATTACAACGAGCCTATCTATGCTTCGATTGCTCCAAGACACGACACAGATGGTTGGGCAGGAAAAAGACAGGTTGCAATTACACATCCAGGTGGTTTACTCAACTGTGTTATTCTTGGTGTAGACGACAACGACCTAGCTTCTAATATTGTTATGTATCCAAACCCAGCATCAGACGTTGTTAATCTAGCGATTGCTAATATGACGGGAGACGTTAACGTGACGGTAACAAACATTTTAGGGCAGAACATGCAACAATTTACTACCAACACAAGTGATACGGAAATCAATATTGCTAGTTACAATACAGGTATCTACTTTATAATTGTTCAGGCTGGAAGTCAAACTTCTACCAAGAAGTTGCTGATCAAATAAGCTAAATATATATTTAACAAAAAACCCGCTTCAATTTGAAGCGGGTTTTTTTATGTTTAGCATCTAATGCTTACATTTTATAAATCCAATTGGCAGGATTCATGCGTGCTGTATTTTTATAAACCAAGAATTTAAGAATTGTTTTTCCCGAAGACGGATTCTTATAAATAGTACCAAGTTGCTGTTTCGTAGCTACTTCATCCCCCTTCTTTACCAAGACATTCATCAAATTATTATAGACCGTTATATAACTACCATGTTGGATCATAATAGCTTTATTAGCTCCTTTCAATTGTTGTATTTCAAGAACAGTACCGCCAAATACAGCTCTTGCGCTTGATCCCTCTTCGGTTACTATTTCTACACCACTGTTAAACGTGGTTACATTCGGTAATTGTGGATGCTGCTGTTTTCCGTAGCGCTTCAATACAACGCCTTTTTCAACTGGCCAGGGCAGTTTTCCCTTATTCGTAGTAAAACTCGCTCCTAATGCTTTCGCTTCTGCCGTAAGGGCAAAAATAGATGTACGCGCCGCCGTTGTGTTTCCAGAATCTTTATTAGATCGTGCAATAGCCGCAGCAATAAGGGCTTCAATTTGTTTGTCTATCTTATTCGCTTCTTGTTGCTTTGATTGAATTTGCTTCGCGAATTTGCCTTCATCTCTTTTTAAAGAAGTTATCAATATTTCCTGCTCCTTTTTCTCTTTACCAAGTCGTGTTTTATCAAGTTTATTCTCCTCGATTAACTCTTTCTTCTGCTCCTTCTGTGCAAATAAGTCTGTATTCAGTATTTGCAGAAGCGTTGTTTTGTCTTTTATACTTTCTCCTTGTTTCTTTCTATGATTTGCGTACTGCTTCATATACTGCATCCTTTTATAAGCCTGTAAGAAATTAGTTGAAGAAAACAAAAACATCACCCTACTCTGTTGGGAATTGCTCTTATAGGATTTAATAATCATGGCCGCATAGTCTTCTTTCAAAACCGCAAGCTCATTCCGTAAAGCCCCCATTTTAGTGATGTTGTCATTAATATTTCGTGTGAGGTGGTTTGCCTGCTGGTTCGTAACTCGAATCAAGTTTTCTCGGGCCGAAATGCGATGAGTAAGGTCTTCCACTTCAGTTAACACTGACTTTTTTTCACCTCGGGTCTTAAAGAGTAATGAATTGATTTGTTTTATTTCTGAAAAAATAGCCTGTCGCTTTTCCTCTAATTGCTTTTGCTTGTCATTTTGAGCAAATAC
This sequence comes from Candidatus Latescibacterota bacterium, assembly GCA_047615425.1. GTDB lineage: Bacteria > Bacteroidota > Bacteroidia > Flavobacteriales > Flavobacteriaceae > Patiriisocius. The sequence continues at coordinate 7,121 of JBLHGH010000078.1, read as the reverse complement.
AGAACTACTCAGGAATAATCCTAAAACTAGTGACACTAAAAGCTGTTTATAAAGCATGTTAAAATTCTATTTCTAAATACCCTCTTGGAATAGTAAACGGAAAACTTAGCGAAACATTGAGGTCAATCTTCTTATAATTAATTTTGATCTTCGTTTTTTCTTCTTTATTGGTGGCGTCTATTTGTATTTGTGAAGGGTACCAATCTTCTCCTATCTTATCATAAGGCCCATAGTTCACAGACAATAATCTATTTTCACTTGGTTGCGATAACAGTTCAGAATACACCTTAAAATGCAAAGGGTCTAATTGCAACGAATGAATAAAATTTTGCGCCTGTGTCTTTGGTAGAAGCTTGTATTTATTTTCAACTATTTCTGAAGTATACGTATCGCCATCTAACGTAAAAATAGATTGCCCAAGCAGCATTGCTTGTGCCTTCTGAAAATCGATTTCAGTTCCAAGCAATTCGCTTAAGAAAACGAAATCTCCATCAAAATAGGTGTTCCCAATAGTCTCATAATAACTAACGCGATCTGGTGTAATTAGAATTTTTGCCAAGGTGATTCCTAATAAGGAAGCCTTAATCCAAATTATTTTGTCCTTTTCCATCCGAACACTCGTAGTAATGCTCTGAAGCCTATCAGCATTCTCGTAAACCACCTGCACACGCGCCGCCAAAGTATTGAAGTTAGGCGAAGCCGCTTCATGCGAAATAACGATCTTTTTTACTGTGGCGTTTTTATCTGCTGTTGCAGCACCCGAAATACCCTTAACCCCACGACATGAAGTAAGTAGTAAAACTCCAAACAGGACTAGAATAGCACTTATAAAGCCTCTATTAAAGCTGAATTGTCGCAGCTCGTTTCGCATATTTGGCAGCATTTTTAGTATCGCCTTTTTGAGTATAGGCAATTTGTAATTGTTCATAGTAATCCTTTTCCATGATAGGGTTTTCAAGGATGTAATCTAGGCCCGTTTCTAAGCTATCAATGGCATCATTACTATTTTGAAGTGCAATATTTGCTACGCCATTTGCCAAATATAAAAGGGGCTGTGACGGAAATATCTCGAGACCTTCCTTGCTTAAACTTATGGCTTCTGTATACTTTTGAAAATCTATTTGCAACAATAAGGTGTTTTTAAGAAGGCTAAAATTATCCGGATCATTTTTAATTCCTTTTTCATAAAATTTAAGCGCATCCGCCTTTCTATCTTTTGAAACGTAGTAATCTCCAACCTTTTCATAAACCTGTCCATTATCTGAATCAGAGAGTAACGCGATTGTCTTTTCTAGGTCCTGCTCAAACGATGGGTTCGCATTCACAAATTGCAAAAAATCGACAAGTACTTTGTATTGGTTCTCTTTACTTACCTTACTAGAAGCGAAGACCGTATTCATAGATGCTATTGCTTCTTTCGTATTCCCTTCGTCTAAATAAAACTTATATAACGCAAAGTGTACGAGCTCACTTTTTGAGTTGCTCTTTAAAAGTTCTTTTGCCGTAATGAACGCTTTTTCAGCCTCTCCTTGTTCACTGTATAAGAAAATAAGGTTGAGGTAATCCTGCTCATTTTTAGGGTGCTTTTCAATTTTTTCTTCAAGATTTGAGATAGCTCCTTCTGAATTGCCTGTTATCTTATAAATCTGCCTTCTAAGTACATTTCTATGCGTAGTCTCCCCCCAAGATTCATCGAGTTCATCCAATAACATAAGGGAGTCATCATACTGCTTCGTTTTATGGTAGAGGTTGGCTAAATCTTCTTTATAGTCCTCATCTTTCTTAATGAGCCGTTTAACCAATGGAATGGCCTTTTGATAATTTTTTTGCTGATAATACAAATCGTAGAGAGCCACCATAACGTCCAATCGATCTCCTTGCGATTTTAAAACCACCTCAAAATATGTTTCTGCATCTTCAAGTCGTTTCATGGAAACAAGGTTTTTCGCAATCTGAAAGTTAACCGCTGCAACATTTGCTGGGTCTTCTTTTGCTGCTTTTTCTGCCTTATGCAAGGCCTCCAGTGCTAACTCATGGTTTTCGATGGCGCGCTGTTTAAGCGCTTCAAAAAAATTTTCTTGAAAAGAGTCGCTTACATCGCCCAAGTCGTCTGTAGGGGCGTCGCCAAGCTCTTGTCCGAACGTTTGAAACGAAAACAGTAAGAGGCCGAAGAAGATTAATACGCTTATATTTTTCAATTTATTCATTAAGATAATTGTGAATAATCTCCAATGCTCACATTGGTGAAATTACCGTCAAAAGTGGCGTGGTTACCAATCATTGCATTGTCTAATGTAGCGTTTTTAATCACTGCTTGCGTTTGGATTATACTATTTTTAACGTTGCTATTCTCGATTATTGTGCCAGCACCAATGGACGCAAATGGGCCAACAGTACTATTAATCAGTTGGACCCCCTCACCAAGAAAGCAAGGTTCAATAATCGTTGCGTTTTCATTTACTACGGAAGTAGCCTGCAAGGCTTCATTGCTTTCAGCTAAAAACCCCAGCATTCTACGGTTTGTTTCTACCGTAACCTCTTTATTGCCGCAGTCCATCCATTCACTAACGGCTCCTGCTTTAAATATTTTACCACTGGCCATCATTCTTTTAATGCCGTCATTGATTTGGTACTCTCCTCCATGGATGATGTTGTTGTCCAACACATACCGCAATTCATTTTTTAATACCGAAACATCCTTGAAATAATAAATACCGATAACCGCTTGATCACTCACGAAGGTTTCTGGTTTTTCAACCAGTTCGATAATCTCGTCACGCTCATTCAAATTAACCACGCCATAGGCCGAAGGATTATCAACCCGCTTGGTCCAAATTACACTATCTGCGTCTTTGTCTAGGTCAAAACTGGCTCTAATAAGCGTATCTGCATAAGCAATAACAGCAGGCCCACTTAACGATGGTTCTGCACACATAATTGCATGTCCGGTTCCTTTAGGGACAAGCTGTCTGTATATACTTGCCTTTGCCCCGAGACCCTCTGCCAGCGCTTTCAAACTCGCTACAACCTCATCTCCAAAAAATGCAGGGTCTCCAAGGATAAAAGCAATTTCATCAATTTCTTCACCTAAAACAGCTGCAATATCTACTACTAATCTATGTACAATAGGTTTTCCTGCCACTGGAATAAGTGGTTTGGGAACGGTTAAACTATGGGGGCGTAATCGCGATCCACGACCAGCCATTGGGACAATTATTTTCATGCTTTTTCAACTTATCACTCAGCGCTTGATGCGGAGTCGGTTTGATACTTTTACAATATTCATTTAAGCAATTGCTCAACTACTTACCACGGGCTATCTATTGAACTCCAGTACTTCCAAATCCGCCAGCTCCTCTGTTTGTCTCTTCTAGTATTTCAACTTCTTCCCAAGCAGCTCGTTCATGCTTTGCAATTACCAACTGTGCAATTCGCTCTCCGTTTTCAATAGTGAAATTTTCATTAGACAAATTGACTAAAATCACGCCAATTTCACCTCTGTAATCAGCATCTATAGTTCCCGGGCTGTTTAAAACGGTAATCCCTTTTTTGGCCGCTAATCCACTTCTTGGTCGGACTTGGGCTTCATAACCAATTGGAAGCTCAATAAACAATCCTGTTCTAACAATGGCTCGTTCTAAAGGTTTAATTGTAGCGGGTTCCAAAACATTTGCTCGCAAATCCATGCCTGCGGAAGCAATTGTTTCATACTGTGGCAATGGATGATCTGATTTGTTTATGATTCTTACTTTCATACTCAAGGTCTTGATATAGGGGGCTATCTTTTTAAAATACGTTTGAGCTCATTCTTTTCTGAAATAAACGTCAGTAACAAAAATACCAATAATAAAACAGTTCCAACACCCATATTCCGTTCAAAAACATAAAATGCTAATGCTGAAAATCCAATGGCCAAGCCTAGACAGCCACCTATCTTTTTAAGATTATAGGGAACTGCATAATATTTTCTTCCGAAGAAATAAGAAAGCAACATCATAGTTCCATAAGCCGCTAAGGTTGCTATAGCAGACCCCATATAACTCATCATGGGAATTAAGGCAAAGTTTAAAGTCACTGTGATGATAGCCCCTGTTATAGAAATATAAGCGCCAAATTTGGTTCTGTCTGTCACCTTATACCATACAGAGAGGTTGTGATAAATCCCTAAACAGAGGTTGGCTAAAAGAATAATAGGCACTATAGATAATGCCACCCAATAATCTGAATCTGATATGAGCAACTCCTTGAAAAAGTCAATGTAAACGATAACAGAAAGTAATATTACGCTCCCAAAAATTGTAAAATACTTGGTGATGCTGGCATAGGTCTCTTTCGCCTTCTCCGTGCTAGCGTGTTTAAAGAAAAAGGGCTCTATCCCTAGTCGAAAGGCCGTCCCAAATAAGGTCATAAACACACCCAGCTTATAGCACGCTGCATAGACCCCCACTTCAGATTCGGCAATATCCGCTGGCAATAAGTACTTCAGTAAAATTTTGTCAAAAGCTTCGTTTATCGAAAAAGCAATCCCGGCAACAAGCACAGGCAGCGCGTATTTAAGCATCTTCTTCCATGTGCCCGAATCAAAACCGAATCCGATGTGAATGTATCTAGGAAGCAAAATAAGGAGTGTAAATCCGCTTGCAATAAGATTTGATATAAAGATATAGACCACTTTGTTTTCTTCGGAATAGATACTGCTCCAAAATGAATCAGGGTTACTAACAACAAGTTTTGGCAAGACCAAGAAAAAGAACAAATTGAAACCTAGGTTGATGCAAACATTCGCAATTTTAATAATTGCGTATTTCATAGGTTTCTCATTCGCTCGAAACCATACAAAAGGAAGAATTACAAGTGCGTCTAAAGCCAGAATTAGTAAGCCATATGTAATATATTCCGTTTTAAAATCTAAAAAATGAGCTAGCGGCTCCCGCACTAACAGCATCAATCCAATAAACAATAGTGTTGATATTGTAAGCGAGGTTAGCGCCGTGGATTGGACGATCTTCTTTTTACTTATGTCCTTATGAATAAACCTAAAGAATGCCGTCTCCATTCCGTAGGAGAGCACGACGTTTCCAAGGATGAGATACGACATTAAGGTTGCATAAACCCCAAAGTCTGATGGCTCTAAGACTGCGGTATAGAGAGGCACAAGCACAATGGCCAATGCTCGTGGCAACACAGTGGCTAGGCCATAAATGAAAGTTTGCTGAAAGAGTTTTTTAAAGAGGCTCAATCGATTCCGTTTGGATTTACACCGGGATATGCCAATGGTTCTTTGCGCTCAACGCCACGAACCTTATAGTGTTTAAGCTTTCCGTTTTTTGTATAGCTTAAAACGGCCTCATCTTCGGTGAGATTAAAAGCAGACACCAAAGGCGGTGCATTGCCAGCTTCATTGATGGATTCCCCGTCCATGATAATCGTAGCGTTTATGTTGTTTTTGAAATAGCCAATATATTGCATGCGTACATTTGACGAACGTATTAACACCGTTCCTTTTTTTCCGTAATAGACATTTTCAAAAACCACACCTTCTTCAATCGTAGAGAAAGACACATAAAAATTGGTTCCGGAACCTCCGCCTTGTATGCCCGCGACCCAATCTTCCGCTGTGGCATCGCTCATCTCAAAAGGGGGGGTGGTTTCAAAAGAGGAATCTGTTTTTGCTCCACCACAATTAGAAACACTTAATGTCAAAAAAGACAAGCCGAAGAGGAATAAAAAATGCTTTAATGATGTCATAGGCTAAAGGTATAAAAAAAGCCTCTCCAATAGGAAAGGCTTTTAAAATATATTCAAGCGGATACCATATGGCTTGCTCCTGGTATTATCCTGCCAGTGCCTCAGCACCACCAACGATCTCTAAGATTTCATTGGTAATAGAAGCTTGACGTGCTTTGTTGTATTGTAATTTCAATGCATCACGCAATTCAGTTGCGTTATCTGTTGCTTTATGCATGGCAGTCATACGTGCACCGTGCTCACTTGCTACAGAATCTCTAATAGCCTTAAACAATTGTGTTTTTAAGCTCTTCGGAATTAATCCTTCTACAATCTTTGCTTTCGAAGGCTCAAAAATATGATCTCCCGCACCTGCTGTTTCGCTTACTTCAGGTGGTAAAATAGGAAGGTACTGTTCTGTCATCACCAATTGTGTCGCCGCATTTTTGAAGTTGTTGTACAAAAGTACAATCTTATCATAATTTCCGCTTGCGAACTCATCCATTAGCATTTCAGCAATTGCAGCAACATTATCAAAAGTAAGGTCATCAAAAATTTCTATGTTATGAGAAACAATCGTTTCGCTTTTCTTTAGAATATCATTTCCTTTTTTACCAATGGTAATAAAATCAACCTGCTTTCCTGTATATGCTTCCTCAACTAAGCTCTTACTTGCCTTTACGATATTACTGTTAAAAGCTCCAGCCAATCCACGATTTGAAGTAATAGCAACTGCTAAAACTTTGTTCACCTCGCGTTGGTCTGAAAACTTACTTCCAACATCCCCATCTAAGGTTGCGCTTAGATTTTGAAGTAATTCGGTAAGCTTTTCAGAATATGGACGCATTGCAGTAATAGCGTCTTGGGCTTTTTTCAGCTTTGCAGCAGACACCATTTTCATGGCACTGGTAATCTGCATAGTTGATCCAACCGATGCTATTCTATTACGTATCTCCTTTAAGTTTGCCATTTTGTTTTAGTATTGAGTATTCAGTATTGAGCATTGAGTATTATCTCACTTCTCAAAACTCACATCTAACTACTTCTTATATTTAGCCGATAAATCTGCTGCTACAGCAGTGATTACGTCAATTGTTTCGTCAGTTAATTTCCCTGATTTCAATGTGTCTAACGTATCTCTGTGCTTCGCGTTCATCATTTCTAAGAAATCTCTTTGAAATTCTTTTACCTTGTTTACGGGTACTGCACGCAATAAGTTTTTAGATCCAGCATAAATGATTGCAACTTGATCTTCAACTGTAAACGGGTCATTTTCAGCCTGCTTAAGAATCTCAACATTACGCTTTCCTTTTTCAATTACGTTCAATGTTGCCGCATCTAGATCTGAGCCAAATTTTGCAAACGCTTCCAATTCACGGAAAGCTGCTTGATCT
>JBLHGH010000077.1:0-8966 GCA_047615425.1 Candidatus Latescibacterota bacterium | reverse complement strand
GTTTGATGAAACAAAGCTTTTGAATTTCTTCAACCTAGGGGGTATTCGTTTTCAAAATATCGCTACTAATGATGCGATAGTAACTTCCAAAATGAACACTATGGCTGAAGAAGGATGGGAACTTGCCTTCGTGAATAGTGGTATTGAAAGTGATGCTGGAAAAGGAGATGGAAAAGGTATTTACGTAACACGTTATATCTTTAAAAGAAGCAAATAATATAGCACTTAACCATATTATATAAAAAAAGCCCGATATCCTCGGGCTTTTTTTATATAACTACTAATCTCTACTTTTTTGGTGTTCTATAGATTCCTGGTGAATAGCTTTAAACAGTCGCAAGACAAATTCTTCACTTAATTCATGTGCACCTCCTTCAAGTATCATCTTCCCGAGAATCTCATTCCAACGTTTGGTCTGTAAAATAGAAACATTATTATCTCTTTTTAAGGCCCCAATATTGTCAGATATCTTCATGCGTTTCCCTAAGATCTCCAGTAATTGATGATCCATAACATCAATCTTGGTACGCAATGTATTTAGTTTATTATTAAATTCAATTTCATCTCCTTCGGCCTTACGAATTTTCAAATCCATGGTCATTTGATTTAAGGCCTCCGGCGTAATTTGTTGTTTCGCATCGCTCCATGCATTTTTTGGATCAAAGTGTGTTTCAACCATGAGTCCGTCATAATTAAGATCCAAAGCGGTCTGACATAAATCGAAGATGAGATCAGATCTCCCTGCAATATGCGATGGGTCTAAAATTAAAGGTAAGTCTGGAAATTGACTTTGCAAGTCTATTGGAATTTGCCATTCTGGATTGTTTCTAAAGGCCGTCTTTTCATAAGTCGAAAATCCACGATGTATCACGCCAAGGTTGTGAATACCTGCCTCATAAAAACGTTCAACAGCACCTAACCAAAGTGGCAAATCCGGATTTACAGGGTTTTTAATAAGGACAATCTTATCGGTCCCCTTTAACGCATCGGCTAATTCCTGAACTATGAAAGGAGACACTGTTGTTCTCGCACCTACCCACAAAATATCAACATCGTGTTTCAATGCCAAATCTACATGATTCGCGTTGGCCACTTCTGTAGTAGTAAGCATGCCTGTTTCTTCTTTGGCTTTCTGCAACCATTTTAACCCCAAGGCTCCCACACCTTCAAAGTTTCCAGGACGCGTTCTTGGCTTCCAAATTCCGGCACGTAGCACGGTAACATCTGTATCTTTAAGCTCGTGCGCTATTTTAAGCAACTGTGATTCGGTTTCAGCACTACATGGCCCAGCGATAACCAAAGGATGATCTAATTTCATGGCGTCCAGCCATGTCCCTAATTTTTTATTATTCTTCATGTGTCAAAATATTATTCATTGCACTTGGTTCGTTTTCAATATTATGCTTGTAAACACCTAAAATTTTGAATTCTTCAACTGCTTTTTCAAGCACGGAGGTTACTTCTTGAAATAGTTGGTAATCTTTAAAAAGCACATCAATAAAAAATGCATAACGCCAAGGCGTTCCAATAATTGGTAAAGATTGAATCTTCGTTAAACTAATATCAAAGGTGCTCAACATTTGCAAAACATTAGAGAGGCTACCAACCGAATGATCTAATTGAAATTTCATGGAAGCCTTATCAACTTTTTCTTTTACTTCGGAAGTCTCCCTTCCTATAACGACAAAGCGCGTTTTATTCTCTTTTATATTTTGAACGCTCCCTTCTAAAATGGCGAGCCCATACTTTTCGGCCACCTGTTTTCCAGCAATAGCCGCAACACCAGTTAGCATATTTTCTTTAATTCTTCTGGCCTCACTCGCGGTGTCTTTACCTTCAATAATTTTACAATTTGGCTGTAAGCGCATTAAGTAATTTTTACATTGTTGTAAAGCTACTGGGTGCGAATGAATTTCGTCAATAGTGTGAATAGTTTCACCTTCTAAAGCCATTACGTACATGTCAATTGTCAAAAAAGCCTCATCGAGTATTTTGAAATTCCCAGCATCTATAAGATTGTAATTAGGCAAAATTGACCCTGCAATTGAATTTTCTAATGCTATAACACCAACATCTGCCGTAAAGTTTGACACACTCTCAGTTACTTTTTCAAAAGAATCACAAGCAATAATTTCTATTTCTCTATTAGGAAAAAGTTGGAGAACCGCTTGGTGATGAAAGGAACTTTCTATTCCTTGAATGGCTATTTTTAAAGACATATACGTTAGAATTATGCATAAAAAAAGTCCCGAAGATTTCTCCGAGACTTTTATGCTAATTAATTTATCTTATTAACTACATTTCATTCTCGTGTTTTTCCATAAAATAGAAAAACCAAAAATTAAAATATGTAATTATATTATTCATTGTACGTTATTGAATAGCTAATATAAATAAAACTAATACACAACATAATTTTTTCTACACTTTTTTAATTGTGTAATTTTGTTTTTCTAAAAATCAACATGTCAATAGAGGCACAGCACATTTCTAAAGTATACGGAACGCAAATAGCGCTCAAGGACATCTCGTTTTCAATAAAAAAAGGAGAAATCGTAGGATTCTTAGGACCCAATGGAGCTGGGAAATCTACTATGATGAAAATCCTAACCACCTATCTTCAGGCCACTAAGGGGACGGTATCCATTGACGGCTATATCCTTTCAGAAGAAAACGAACAAATTCAAAAGTGTATTGGTTATTTGCCAGAACACAATCCTTTGTATTTAGAAATGTATGTTCGGGAATATTTAAATTTCAATGCGGCCTTGCACAAAGTACCGAAGACTAGGGTAGATACCGTTATTGAACAAACTGGCTTAACACCAGAAGCTCACAAAAAAATTCAACTGCTTTCTAAAGGATATCGACAACGTGTGGGATTGGCAAATGCGCTCTTACATGACCCATCTGTGCTTATTTTAGATGAACCTACAACTGGATTGGATCCAAATCAACTTGTTGAAATCAGAGAACTCATAAGGAATGTAGGTAAAGAAAAAACGATCTTGCTTTCTACTCATATCATGCAAGAGGTGGAAGCCCTTTGCGATAGGGTAATAATCATTAACAAGGGAGAAATTGTCTTGGATAAGCCCATGACAGAACTGACCAAAGACACCTCACAAATTATTGAAGTTGAATTTGATTATAGAATTGAAATGGTCTCGTTAGAACGTTTTCCGAAGGTTTCCAAAGTAGAAAACATAGTTGGTTTTGTCTATCAGATTCACTTTACAACTGAGAAGGACATGCGCGGTGAAGTATTCGATTTTGCCCATGAAAATGGGTTAAAAATATTACAACTTCATCGTAAAAATGCAACCTTAGAGAAATTGTTTATAGATCTTACTCATCAAAAATAAGGCGCCCTGTATACAGTTCTTCAACCTCGACAATTGGAGGTCGGTTTTTAGAAACTACATCTCCAGAATTTAAAATCTCTCCTCCTAATCTATCAATTGGGTACACAATCATTTTGTTTGACCCCCTATGGAATACCGACAAATTCTTTACCAAAAAATCTCCAGCATCCATACGAGAATCTCCCGCATAAAAAGCAAAATACGCTCCATCTGAGGTGCCGCGCAATTTAAAGTTGGAAACACCGCTAGAAATCACTTGGACATTCTCTGATTCGAGGTGAAGGTCAAAATCGCCATCAATATGAACTTGGTCGATATTATCTCCATCATCAGATAACAAGAAAATTCTTGGAAAGACCAGTTTCCCAATACTCTCAACAGGCAAGCCAGAACTGTTTCGAATTTCACGCAAATCTGGAACTGTGATAAAAACTTTCGTAATGCCGTAATCACGTACTACGTTGCAACCATTCTGGTTAATTATTTCCAACCGACTCTCTACTACGCTTAATTCGATGTCATTCATTAAATTTTTACCAGTCTCAACGATAACTTTTTGTGTGTCACCCTGTTCAATAATTAGCTGTACACGTTCGTTCACAACAACTTTTGTAAAACTTGGCATATCAAATTCTTCTTGAATGATATCTCCTGCTGCCTGAAAGCAATTAAGCCCACGATCAGAATCACACCCTAAGAGGGAAATAAACATTAGTAATAAGAAGCTAATTCTTTTCATTTTTTCTGAAGGTGTTATAATCTATATCCAATACCAAATTCGGCTCCTTCGGCTTTCGCCCAATGTGCTTTAACGGTTATCGATGCAAAGAATTTATCATCGAAAAAATACCGCTTCAAACCAAGTCTATTATAAATCCGATTTTCAAATTCATACGGCCAATACACGTAATATCCAATCTGCGAAACAAAGGCTACTCTGTTGAAACGCAGCTCATGTCCGAAAAAGATCCCAACGCGCTTCCAGTCTTCATCACCACTTAAACCTTGGTCTGGGTAGGCAACGGATCTAAAGTAAATCTCTTCTTCTAAAAATTTTGCGAAAAACATGTCAACACCATAGGTGATCGTACTTTTATAGTTAAGACGTCTGCTGGCATAAGCAGAGGCTACATAAAAAGGAAACTGTCCGTGATTAATTTCGTCACTTTCATTCAGACCAAAACGAAAAGCAACATTATAATTCCATTTTTCTCTAAAAGGACTCCGCGCTTCTGGATCATCATTCTCAATTACTTCAAGCGGAATATATTCTGGAAATTTCTCATAGTCGAACAAATAGTTCACACCGGCATTAAAAGCCCAGGTATTGGTGCTATTGTTAGGGGCGCGTACGTTTGCGTTCGAGTAATGAATAATACTGAAACCAGCATGAAAGCCAAGGCCTTTCCATAGGTTTTCCTTGACATAATTCACCTTCAGAAAGGTTGTGCTTAACACATGTGTTCCGTAGGCATTATTGATGTAATTTGTTTCAGCATCGTATGGGTTCGTTGCATATGCAATCCCCTGCGCTACGCGCACCATTAAATTCCGATTGAAAAAATACCAATTATAATGGCTATAAACGGAGTAGTTTTTTCCCAGATATTCATTTTTCATATCCTGATAAATAAAGGTAAAACCCCAATCTGGATAATCATAATGTCTTTCCCATTCATTAAAACCATAGGTTTTTCTATTGTAAGCCAAAGAAAATCCTACTGGATGGTCAGTAATTAGGTGTGCAATATCTGGATTATGCTCCAGAATGGTTCCGTGGTAATAATCTATTTCAAATGAATAGGGTTTGAGCTCTGTTTCCGCGTCTTGAGCAAGGATGGAAAAAGCACATAAAAGTATTAGTACTACGGAATAAAATTGCTTCATGTTTTTTTTAGAATGCGCTAATATACATTAATCTTGAAAAATTAAGCGTGCTGCAAAAAATTCTTCAACAGCTACAACCGGCCCTTAGTTGATGGAGATAAGGTAAACCATTACGAAGATATTTCCCATACTAGATTCTTGTGGATTCACTAACATTTTATTGTGTCTAAAAAGCCCGCGACAAATATTGGACATCTATGGATGTAGTTTCATTTTCTTGCCCGCGCAAAAAGCTAATAGATACTCGCGTGGGAAAAAGTAGAAATAGGGACATACTGAAAAAAGAGAAATTTCCAAATTTAAAAAGGCAAATTTGAGAGATCCACGTTCCCTCCAGAAAGGATAACACCCACTCTTTTATTCTTAAACGTTTGAGGTTGTTTCAGAATAGCCGCAAAAGAAACCGCTGAAGAAGGTTCAACCACAATTTTCATGCGCTCCCAGATACCTTTTAACGACTCAATTATTTCAGATTCTTCAACTCTTATAATTTCAGAAACATGTTTTTTAATAATCGGAAAGTTCTTATTCCCTAAATGGGTTCGTAAGCCATCTGCAATTGTTAAAGCCCTGTCATTGGTCTCAATTTTACCGCTTTGAAGTGATCGATATGCATCATCCGCAGCGGCGGGTTCACCTGCAATAGCCTTACAACCATTACCAAAATAGTGCACTGCCAAGGCAGTTCCAGCCAAGAGACCACCTCCCCCTACAGGACAAATAATAATATCTAATTCTGGTTTTTCCTGAAGCAATTCTATAGCAACGGTAGCATTCCCTAAAATCACGTCAGTATTGTTAGATGGATGCAAGAAGGTCGCTCCTTTTTCCATTCCAATGCGCGCAGCTATAGCCTCTCTCGCCTCCAGGGTGGACTCACATTCAGTTATAATCCCTCCATAACTTGCCACAGCCTCTTTTTTTACCTGAGGTGCATTTTGAGGCATAACCACATATGCCGTTATACCAAGTGTTCGAGCGGCCAATGAGATTGCTTGTCCGAAATTACCCGACGAATGTGTTATAACACCGGCCTGCTTTTGTTCATCCGAAAGCTTCAAAATAGCATGAATCGCTCCGCGCATTTTAAAAGCACCCATACGCTGAAAATTTTCACATTTAAAAAATAGCTTCGCCGAAGTCATTTCATTAAGAAGACTAGATGTCAAAATAGGTGTCCGATACACATAGGGGAATACCCGGGTATATGCTTCTTCTAAATCGGATTTTAAGGGAAGTACGTTCAAGAGGATAAAAATACTAAAACTTCCAATGAAATGGGATGTGTAGTATGAATTATTGCATCAGCATGCACCCTAAAACTGGTTTTTAGGAGAGGTGATTGTACCAATATTTCTGACATAACCTTATATACTTAATAGCGTAGGAAAAAATACATTTCTGATTATGAACTAATTAACTACGTTTTAATTCTTGTCTATTAGGTCCTGAAGTGTAGTTTTTTCCAATACTTGAAGCATATTGTCCCGCACTTGTATCATGAGATTATACACAGAGCAGGCGTCCTCATCTGGGCAGTCGTTACATTTTTCGTAGAAGTTAAGACTTACGCAGGGCACCATAGCAATGGGGCCTTCTAGAATTCTAAAAATGGTAGCAATAGGCACATCCTTAGTGTGCTTCAATAGATAATAGCCTCCACCTTTACCTTTCTTAGAGCCTAAATAGCCTGTCTTCCGAAGAGACAATAAAATACTTTCCAAAAATTTTTGAGAGATATTTTCAGCTTCAGAAATAACAGAAATTTGCACAGGATTTTGATTTTCCATCTTCGCTAGATAGGTCAGCGCTTTTAATCCGTATTTGGTTTTTCTCGAAAGCATTTGTTTTGACTTTATATCTTCAAAGGTAAATGAAACTTACAAAATTCATTTGAGTTTAGAATCAATATGGTGCTATTATTTAAATATTACTGCTTCTCCCCATAGAATAGTAATGTGAAAAACGGGGTGTTATGTTGTATCAAGTCTTTACCCTGGCTAACGCACCACACAATTCCCCCTTAACCTAGGCCTTAAATAAAATAATTCGATTTTCATAATTATAAAATATCCGTACATTTGTGTCCGAACGAGGATAGATTTGACTGATTGCAACCTCTGTGTTTCGCAACAATTTATATGAATGGCTGCGGAATAAAAAAATGCTAAATAATTCACATTCCTTGTAATCTTAGCACAAGGCCTTCGTCAAATCCGTCTATTCTAATATTATAAACACATAAATATGGCCTATTTATTTACTTCGGAAAGTGTATCTGAAGGACACCCAGATAAAGTTGCAGATCAAATTTCTGATGCATTGCTCGACCACTTTTTAGCTTATGATCCAGACTCTAAAGTGGCCTGTGAGACAATGGTTACAACGGGACAAGTTGTTTTAGCAGGAGAAGTGAAAAGCAACACCTATTTAGATGTTCAGCAAATAGCAAGAGATGTAATTAATAAGATTGGTTATACCAAGAGTGCCTATATGTTTGACGGTAATTCTTGTGGAGTGTTTTCTTCTATTCATGAGCAATCCCCTGATATAAATCAGGGCGTAGATCGTGGCCAAGATGAAGAACAAGGAGCTGGTGACCAAGGAATGATGTTTGGTTATGCAACCCACGAAACGGAGAATTTCATGCCCCTAGCGCTGGATTTAAGTCATCGAATCTTAAAGGAATTAGCAGCCATCAGAAGAAAAAATACAGAAATCACATATCTGCGCCCCGATGCTAAAAGCCAGGTAACTATCGAATACTCTGACGACAATGTACCTCAGCGTATTGACACCATTGTTATCTCCACACAGCACGATCCATTCGACGAAGATGAAAAAATGCTTGCAAAAATCAAATCGGATCTTATTTCAATATTAATCCCTAGGGTGAAGGCTCAAGTATCTCCTGATATTCAGGCACTTTTCAATGATGATATCCTGTATTATATTAATCCAACTGGTAAATTTGTTATTGGTGGTCCACATGGCGATACCGGCTTAACAGGACGTAAAATCATCGTTGATACGTATGGCGGAAAAGGAGCCCACGGTGGTGGAGCATTTTCTGGAAAAGACCCTAGTAAAGTAGACCGCTCTGCGGCATACGCTGCGAGACATATTGCTAAAAATATGGTTGCTGCAGGTGTTTGTGATGAAATATTAGTTCAAGTTAGTTATGCTATTGGTGTTGCCAAACCTACTTCGATTAATGTAAACACATACGGAACATCGAAAATTAAAAAAACAGATGGTGAAATCTCGAAAATCGTTGAATACTTATTCGATATGCGTCCAGCTGCTATTGAAAAACGCCTAAAGTTGAGAAATCCTATTTATTTAGAAACTGCTTCCTATGGACATATGGGAAGAACCCCTAGAATTAAAACCTTATCATTTACTTCTGGAGATGGACAAATAGTGACCAAAGAAGTCGAGACTTTTACTTGGGAAAAGCTTGATTATATAGATAAAGTTAAAGTTGCTTTTGAGCTTTAATTTCAGATTTAGAGCTCATTAGCTAATAACTTTTCATAGAATATATTAAAAACCATCCCAGAATCTCGGGGTGGTTTTCTATTTTTATAGAAATCCTCAAGCTCATGAAGTATTCATTAATTGCCTACCTCTGTTTTTTTTCGATTATTTTTTTTCAATCATGTAAAGAAAAAACGATTAAACATCAACCAATTGTGTTATGGGAGACCTATG
>JBLHGH010000076.1:0-8980 GCA_047615425.1 Candidatus Latescibacterota bacterium | reverse complement strand
TAGGGATCACAGCAATGATAACATTCTCGGGCGCTTTTAGTTTGCCTTCTGCATAGTCTCTCATAAGCATCATGGATGCATCTATTCCGTCACTTTCTCCTGGGTGAATACCATTGTTTATTAAGACAATTATTTTATTGTCACGTGACGAGAATTCAGACTCAAAGGTTCTATTGGGGTTAAAAGTGATAAGGTTTAATTTTTTAGAACTATCAGTTCTACCCATGTCATACATTGATATTGAGGAGTGTTTTTCAGCTAAGCCCTCGTAGAAAAGGACTATTTCTTCATAGGTAGCCGTTTTTGTGCCATTAGAACTTTCAAATGTTGTTTTTGAATTAAAGCGGACTTCATCATGTATAGAGTTGCAAGAAAGAAGTAAGAAACTTGTAAAGAAAAGAATGTATTTCATTATATAAGTTAAGGCTAAATATCTGCGTTTACAGTGCTGTCTGCGGTTTTAAAAGTAATATATTTTAAGAAAAATTAGTGCTTTTAGTCCTTTTATTAAAATTGCTTTATTATATTTGTTTTTCAATATTAAACTTTAAAACATATTATTATGAAAAAAATTACATTATTACTTGCTGCTGTAGCAGTATCGTTTGCGGGTTTATCGCAGACAACAATTACGCACAACAACTCTGAAGACGTTGTTGATGGTTTAGGTTTAACTTGTCAATCTGGTGGTATTACTACTGAAGGTTTTGACGCAGGAGCTTATGATTTAGCTGTTGATTTCGGTGTTACTGGAGACTTTACAGTTTCTGAAGTAACTGTTGGTGTTGATGAAACTATCGGAGCTCCTGGAGATGCTTATAGTTTTACTTGTAACATTTACACAACGGATAGTGGTACTCCTGCTGGATTATTAACGTTAGTTGGATCACAAGCTGTTACAGTTTCTTCTGCTGATGACTTAACAGTTGTTTCTATAGTATTCGCTACTCCTGCTGTTGTACCAGCTGGTGAAGTTATGGTTGTAGAATTTGCTTTTGTTGACGATACTGTGACTAGCTTCCGTATTGGTGGTACTGATGTTGTAGCTAACGATGATTCATGGATTAAGTCTGACCCTTGTGGTCTTGCTGCATATGCTACGTACGCTTCTATTGGTTTTGCAGACAGATCTCACATCGTTTCTGCGATTGGAGATGTTTTGTTAGGTGTTAATGATAACATCGCTGAATTAGCTTCTGTTTATCCTAACCCAACAAAAGACGTTCTTAATGTTGCTATCCCTTCTAACGTTGAAGTTAGAAGTGCTCAACTTTTTGATATCTTAGGAAAAGATACTGGCGTATCTTTAATTAACGGTCAAATGAGTACATCTAACCTTGCAAGAGGAGTTTACATGTTAAGTGTAAGAACTTCTGCAGGTACTTTAACTCAGAAAATTATCAAGGAGTAATTTATATCCTTAAACATATTAAAAGCCTCGACATGTGTCGGGGCTTTTTTTATGGAAGTAATTCAAATGTGAAAGGTGTTTTAGTTGCTCAAACGTGTTCCTGCTTGCAAATGCTTAGTAGCGCGTGAGGTGCTAAGCATTCCATTTGATAGAGTAAAAGCTTCTCAAGTGAAATAGGAGTGTCTAAATGGATCTTTTGAGCTATAGGCTGCATTGGTTTTCCTGTTTTGCGTTAGTAGTTAAAGTGGAAATCCTACGGTTCCTGAGCCTGTCTAAGGGCAAGTATATTGATGCGACAAGCACAGCGCCTACGGGCGCAACGCACAAATAACTACCGCAAAGACACATCAATAAAAAAGCGTCTTAACAATTAATGTTAAGACGCTTTTAATATAATAAATATGTGCTCTCTTTATCTGTTCATAGAGATTAAGAACTCTTCATTGTTTCTAGTCTGCTTGAAGCGGTCATTAATAAACTCCATGGCTTCAACGGGGTTCATATCTGCAAGATACTTACGCATTACCCACATACGTTGAATGGTGTTCGCGTCAAGTAATAAATCATCTCTACGCGTACTTGAAGACGTTAAGTCGATAGCAGGGAAGATTCTTCTGTTAGATATTTTTCTATCCAATTGAAGCTCCATGTTACCCGTACCTTTAAATTCTTCAAATATAACTTCGTCCATTTTAGATCCGGTTTCAGTAAGTGCTGTAGCAATAATACTTAATGACCCTCCATTTTCAATATTACGAGCTGCACCAAAGAAACGTTTTGGTTTATGAAGTGCATTTGCATCAACACCACCACTTAATATTTTACCACTAGCAGGTTGTACCGTGTTATATGCTCTGGCTAAACGCGTAATTGAATCTAATAATATAACCACATCATGGCCACATTCTACAAGACGTTTTGCTTTGTCTAAAACTAAATTCGCAACGCGAACGTGTTCTGTTGCTTCCTTGTCAAAGGTAGATGCAACAACTTCACCGCTTACATTACGCTGCATGTCTGTAACTTCCTCAGGACGTTCATCAATTAATAAGATAATTTGATATACTTCAGGATGATTCGCAGCAATTGCATTAGCGATATCCTTTAAGAGCATTGTTTTACCCGTTTTTGGTTGTGATACAATCATACCACGTTGACCCTTTCCAATAGGAGCGAACAAATCAATAATTCTTGTTGAGATGGTGCTTTGTTTGTCTGCCAGGTTGAATTTTTCCTCTGGAAATAATGGCGTGAGGTGTTCGAAAGAAACACGGTCTCTTACCACGTTTGGACTCAACCCATTAATTTTACTTACCTTGATTAAAGGAAAGTATTTTTCTCCTTCTTTTGGAGGACGTACCTCGCCTAATACAGTGTCACCACTTTTTAGACCGAAGAGTCTGATTTGAGACTGTGAAACATAGATATCATCTGGAGATGAAAGGTAATTGTAATCACTAGATCTTAGGAAACCATAGCCATCTTGCATGATGTCAAGAACCCCTTCGCTTTCGATGATACCATCAAATTCAAAATCTGGTTCCTTATACCTATTTCTAGTGTCTTTATTTCCGCTATCATTACCCTTACGGTTGTCATTACGGTTGTGATCTTTTCTATTGTCTTTTTGATTCGGCTGATTTCTATCGTTCGGACCACTAGAATCTTTTCCTTGACGTTTGTCGTCGTTCTTCTTTGGTTGGTTCGGTTGATTTTTTTGGTTGCTTCGATTCTCGTTGCGATTTTCATTTCTGTTTTCGCTACGCTGTTCGTTGCCACCTTCTTTTTTGTTCTCAGTTCTCGTATCTTTCTTTTGATCGTTTCGAGGTGGACGCGGACGGGGTTCACGCTTCTTTGGATCATTGGTTTTATCTTGAGGAGTTGCTTCCTCATTACTTTTTGCCTGAGGAGCAGTTTCTTGTTTGTTCTCTGAAGGGGCTTCCTCCGAAACAGCAACAGCCTTTACCGCTGAAGGGTTTGCCGCTTGATAATCTAAAATTTGATAGACAAGGTCTAATTTTTTAAGACTGCGGTGTTTTGGCACTTTTAAGGCTTTAGCAAGCTCCTGAAGTTCAGGTAGCTTTTGTGCCTTTAATTCTGAAATTTCTAACATGTAAAATGGATAAGATTATTTTAATAGGTATAATTTTTTCTAAAAAGAATAATTTGAAAAAAAATAGTTGAAGATAAGTAACCGTGATTGAATTGGTTACAAATTGATTTTACAATGATACAACATTTATTTAAAAAATTGAGTGTTCCAATTTAAAAAGAAACCCTATTTTTGTCTCAAGTAAGCAGAAACGTATGTTACAGCGCATTCAAACAATATATATAATCATCTCAGTATTGCTCATAGGGGCGTTGTATATGTGGTTTCCGGTTGTTGCTGATACTGAGGGGAAAGCAGTTGTTTCGAAGGATGAATTAGTGATTTTCATTCCAGTATTCCTTTCAATTGCGCTTGCCATTATATCAATTTTGAGTTTTAAAAAGCGACAGTTACAATTTGTTTTAAATCGCTTAAATATCATATTAAACTTTGTATTACTGGGAGTTTTCGTATACAGGTCACTAACACTATCCGGAGAAACTTTGGTTTCTGAGAAGGGTATTGGGGTGTTACTTCCTATCATTTCTATCGTTTTTTTAGTGATGGCCAATAAAGCCATCAAAAAGGATGAAGATCTCGTAAAATCAGTTGACCGATTACGTTAAAACAATAGCTTAGTATATTTTAGTGCAAGACCCTCGAAGAATGCCATCTTCGAGGGTTTTTTGTTGTTGCTAGAAACTACCTTTTGAATTCAATTACCTCCAATTGCTCAATCTTATCTTCAGAGATTACAAAGCGTAGCATGGTTCTTACCTTATGGAATCCATGTGTGCCAATTGCGCCGGGATTCATATGCAGTAAACCCAGTTTTTTGTCGTGTTGTACCTTGAGGATGTGCGAGTGCCCAGTGATATATAATTTTGGTGGATTGGCATGTATCTCCTCTCGAACCGCTGGGCTGTACCTTCCAGGATAGCCGCCAATGTGAGTGATCCATACGTCAACGTGTTCACATAAAAACCGATTATGCAATGGGAACTCAGATCTGGCTTCAGCATTATCAATATTTCCGAAGACCCCTCGCAATGGCTTTATCTTTTTTAGGGCATCGGTTACTTTTAAATCGCCAATGTCTCCTGCATGCCATATCTCATCTGCTTCAGATGCATATTTCATAATTTTTTTATCTATATAGCTATGGGTGTCGCTTAGGAGCAGGATTTTTTTCAATGATGACTGATTTAAAGAATGAATAACTGAATTAATGATTGAATGTGGTTGCAAATACGAAGTTAGTTACTTAAACTGAATTTTGCTCCCTCTATTTTCGGTCTTCACACTTCGTATTTCTCCCTTCGCGCATAAAACCCAACATCTAGCACCGAGCATCCATCCTTTATCTTCCTCAGACTTTCTCAGGAACAACTTCCAACTTTACAATGACCTTAACCAATTTCGGAAAGCTATTTCGTATTTTTGTCTTTTCAAAAAAAAATGCGTTACTTTTTAGAAATAGCATATAACGGTGGTGAATACTTTGGCTGGCAGATACAGCCGGACGCTGTTTCAGTTCAAGAGGTTTTAGAACGTGGATTATCTACGATACTTCGGAAGGAACTAAAAGTAGTTGGCGCCGGTAGAACAGATACTGGTGTTCATGCACGTCAATTATTTGCGCATGTTGACCTAGACGATACTGAGGACATGTCCAATTTTAATTTTAGGCTGAATTCTATACTTCCGAGGGACATCGTACTTAAATATATTCATCCTGTGAACGTTGATGCACATGCCAGATTTGATGCTATTGAGCGTGAATATGAGTATTTAATTAACGTAACGAAAGACCCTTTTTCTCAAAATTTGGCTTATCAGATTCAAAAAACACCAGATATAGGTTTAATGAATGAGGCGGCGGCTATCTTGCTAGACTATATAGATTTTCAGTGTTTCTCACGAACAAAAACGAATGTTAAAACGTATCATTGTTTGATAAAGAAGGCGTTTTGGACGCTTGATGGAAATAGATTAATTTTTACAATTGCCGCTGATAGATTTCTCCGAAATATGGTACGTGCCATTGTAGGAACTTTGCTGGATGTAGGATATGAAAAAACTTCGATGGCTCAATTCCATTCAGTTTTGAAAAGCAATAATAGAAGTGAGGCAGGAAAATCTGCACCAGCGCATGGATTGTATCTCACAAAAGTGACGTACCCAGAAAATATATTTATAAAGTAATAAAGATGCCTGCCTTTGCGGGGAATATTATGGCACAAAGTGGTAAGGCATTTGATTTTAAACTTTTTAAGCGTCTGCTGAAATATGCAAGTGCCTACAAGGCTACTTTCTATTTTGTGGCCTTTTCGGCTATCGCGATGTCGGCTTTAGGGGTGCTTAGCCCAATTTTACTGAAGCTTGGTATTGATGATGGGATTGTTAAATGCGACAATGAGAAATTAGTTCTTATCATTTCATTGATGCTGGGTGTTCTAGTCTTGGAAGTGCTTTTTCAGTTTGCCTTTATTTATTTGGCAAATTGGCTCGGACAAAATGTGATCAAGGATCTTCGAATAGCCCTATTTAGGCTTATGACGAGTTTTAGAATGCAGTATTTTGATAAGAATGCGGTAGGAAGGCTTACCACACGTGCGGTGAATGATATTGAGACCATTTCATCCATCTTCAGTCAAGGATTGTTTATGATTATTAGCGACCTGCTAAAAATGCTAACAATAGCAGTGGTGATGCTTGTTATTAACTGGAAGCTGTCACTTATGGTCTTTGTTATACTGCCGTTTATTATTTATGCTACGCGTGTCTTCCAGCGCGCAATGAAGACAGCTTTTGAGGACGTGAGAAACCAAGTGGCTAATTTAAATTCTTTTGTACAAGAGCGTATCACAGGAATGAAAATCGTCCAAATATTTACGCGAGAGAAAACTGAATATACCCATTTTAAAGAGATAAATGAAAAACATAAAAAAGCATGGGTGAAAACAGTGTGGTATAATTCCATCTTTTTTCCAATTGCTGAAATGGCTTCTAGTTTCGGGATTGGGCTCATTGTATGGTATGGTGGCTTAGATGCCGCAGAGGGGGGGGCTATTACGCTAGGTGTTGTAACCGCGTTTATTCAGTTTTCACAAATGTTATTTCGACCGTTACGGCAAATTGCAGATAAGTTTAATACGCTTCAAATGGGAATGGTAGCGGCGAATCGGGTCTTTGGGATTTTAGACACTAAATCTCACATCAGCGATTCCGGTGTCAAAGAATTAAGCAATCCTGAAGGTAAGCTTGAATTTAAAGATGTGAAATTTGGTTATGTAGATGGTGAAGACGTGATTAAAAATATTTCTTTCACCGTACAACCTGGTGAAACAGTTGCTATTGTTGGTTCAACGGGAGCAGGGAAATCTACTATTATCAATTTGCTAAATAGGTTTTACGAAATTAAGAGTGGCGCTATTTGTATCGACTCTGTTCCAATAAATCAATTTTCATTGACGTCGTTACGAGGTCAGATAGCGGTAGTGCTTCAGGATGTCTTCCTTTTTGCGGATACAATATCGAACAATATTACACTCAATGATCCTACTATAACTGAAGCTGAAGTAATTGCCGCTGCTAAGGAAATAGGCGTTGATAAATTCATTGTATCACTACCAGGTGGATACCATTACAATGTAAAAGAACGGGGTAGCATGCTCTCTTCTGGGCAGCGGCAGTTACTTGCCTTTTTGCGTGCATATGTTAGCAAGCCGAGTATTCTTGTTTTAGACGAAGCAACTTCTTCTGTAGATTCTTATTCCGAAGAAATGATTCAAACAGCTACCGAAAAAATTACCAAAAACAGAACTTCAATTGTGATTGCACATCGTTTGGCAACTGTCAAAAAAGCTGATAAAATTTTGGTGATGGAAGCGGGTGAAATTGTAGAGGAAGGTACCCATAAGGAATTGCTTAAAAAAGAAAATGGACATTACAAAAATCTCTACGAAGTCCAATTCATGACTGAAGAAGCCATATAGCCAACACCTTGTTGATCTGTCTTTTTTGCATCGAATAGTTCTTTAAATGCAGCATTATTTAACATGATAAGTGTCATTAATTGTCAAGGGTTTGCACACATGTGATGCTATTCCTGGTAATTTTTACACTCCATTTAACTCAAATCAGTTTTAATCAATTCAATTAATTCCGCCGTGTTTTCATAGCGTACAAAGTCACCATCTTTGAGATAGGATATTTGCCCGTTTTCCTCAGAAACAATAATGCAGACTGCGTCACTTTTTTCAGTAATACCAACAGCGGCTCTATGTCTTAAGCCAAACCGTAATGGGATTTTCCGGTCATCAGAAACTGGAAGAATAACGCGTGTGGCAGTCACCGTATTATCTTCAATAATCATAGCGCCATCATGGAGCGGACTGTTTTTAAAGAAGATACTTTCAATAATGGGTTTGTTTACGGCAATATTCATTTGGTCGCCAGTGTTTTTAACAAACTCGAGACTGTTGTTTCGTTTCAATACAATGAGTGCACCAGTATGGCTTTTGGCCATTGTAACACAAGCATCAATGATGGAATGTACGTCGGTGTTGGAAACCGTATCCGTTCCTGTGAAAAACTTGAGCCCTTTCATGACTCGTTTTCGGGTGCCAAAATTTGTGGAGCCAAGCATCAATAAGAACTTCCTTATTTCTTGCTGGAACACTACAATAAGCGCAAACATCCCAACGCCTAGAAAACCGCCCAATATTTTACTGAGAAGCTCCATTTCAAGCAGTACTGTTAGTCGCCAAATGGCATAAATAATAACAATCCCAACAGAGATATTTATAGCAACTGTTCCTTTTACTAATCTATATAGATAATACAATAGCGCTGCCACAAGCACAATGTCTATAGCGTCAATTATTCTAAATTTTGTAAAATCCAGTAAATCCAAAAGCACGTTGGTTTATGTAAAAATAGTTTTTTTTATTCTGTTCTTTTTGCAATGTTCAAAAAAGAACCAAAAAAGTGTAACTGTAAGGGCAAAAAAGGAGGTTCACTACAAACTCCAGTCATGTTGTGAAGATGGGTTCCGAGTCAAGCTCGGAATGACAAGGAGTTGTCACGCTGAACTCGATTCCGAGTCATTGTTGAAGGAGGGAACGCTCTAAGGCAATACCTTCTGTATCAACTTCACACATTCTACCGCTTCCTTTACATCATGCACGCGTAGTATCCAGGCCCCTTTTAAAAGGGCAATAGTGTTTAAGGCGGTTGTCCCGTTTAGCGCTTCAGCTGGGGTTGCATCCAATGTTTTATAAATCATCGACTTTCTAGAAATTCCAACAAGGAGCGGAGCGTCTAAAACGTCAAATAATTCCAAATTATTTAACAATTCAAAACTTTGCTCGTGGTTTTTTGCGAAGCCAAAACCAGGATCTAGAATAACATCATTTATTCCTGCCTTGCGGGCTGCTGCCAGTCGTTCGGAAAAAAAAGAAATCAGTTCTAGT
>JBLHGH010000075.1:0-9038 GCA_047615425.1 Candidatus Latescibacterota bacterium | reverse complement strand
TACTCTTCGAGTATGCGTCAAATTATGGTACAAGCAAGTTTCTGGCAACTTTTCTGCTAAAAGCTTTGTTACAAAGTCTGAAGTTTTGTCTATTAAATCTGACATATGGCTAAATTAAAATACCAAATTACTCAAAATTTTAGCGTCTGCATTTGATATGGTATAAAATAACGCTGTTCTTACAAGATTATTGGCAATGGGTTCATATGAATACGCTTTCATTTCACCATGCTTTTTTGGTTATAACAAGTTGAATTGGACATGGTTTATTCTGAAAAAAGTGTACCTTTAGTCGTCCCTAAATCCTTGTTAAACATGAATCGAATCCTAACAATTGCCATCCGCGCCGCGCTCGATGCTGGTATCGAAATTTTAAAGGTTTATGCTACAGATTTTGAAGTTGAGTATAAGGGGGATGATTCACCTTTAACAATTGCAGACAAAAACGCTAGTGCGGTTATAAATGGTTATTTAGAAAAACTTGATTTCCCTATTATCAGTGAAGAAACGCTCAATGCAGATTATGAAGAAAGACGTCATTGGGATACCTGTTGGATTGTTGATCCCTTAGACGGGACCAAAGAGTTTGTTAAGAGGAATGGAGATTTTACCGTAAATATTGCGTTGGTAGAAAATGGAAATCCAATCTTGGGTGTTATTTATGTTCCCGTTTCAAAAACCTTGTATTTTACGTCGGAAGACGGACAAACCGCAATGAAGGCAGTTGTTCCGTCGGAAGCTATTTCTGTCGCTAATGCAGTTGCGAGCGCAGTTTCAATAAAACCTTCAGATGCTAATCAAGAAGTTGTAAAAATTGTATGTAGCAGATCGTACCTAAACGATGACACAAAGCGTTTTATTTCCGAAGTTGAAAAAGAGAAGAATGTTGAAAGAGTGAGTAGAGGAAGTTCTCTCAAGTTTTGCATGGTTGCCGAAGGTGAGGCGCATATTTATCCTAGATATGCACCTACGATGGAGTGGGATACTGCCGCTGGTCAAGCCATTTGCCAGGCGGTTGGATTGACCATTATTGACACAATAAACGAAGAACCTTTACGGTATAATAAAGAAAATTTACTAAACCCGTACTTTATAGTTTCATCGTAGATTTACAAGTAAGAATCGCATATTCGAAGTATTCTTGTAGGGATTTCTTGACGGATCATTGCAACCATGATGACGGTTATAATAACGGGTACTGTTCTGGAAAGTTTCACTGAAGTTGCTCTTTTTTTAGCGTTAACCGAGTTAATTGCTAAATTTACATGCTATCATTTCAATGAGCGTATATGCCTTAGATTGCCACTAGGAAAGATTAGAAATTAAAAATATGCTAAATTAAAACGATAAATGCAAGAAAACGTTATTCCACATAACTTCAGCATTTCTAAAGAAGACCGAGAGGCAATTAAAGGGCACCGACCATTATTATTGTGGTTTATGGGAATTCCACATCAATAATTTGCTATAACGAATAAGGTATGAAATCAAAAATTTATCTTTCCTCTCCGCACATGGGTGGTACAGAACAAGACTTTGTCAAAGAAGCATTTGATGCAAATTGGATATCTCCTTTAGGTCCAAACGTGATAGGTTTTGAAGAATCATTAACTTCTTATTTGGGGAATAATCTGCATGTAGCCGCCCTGACTTCTGGAACGGCGGCATTGCATCTAGCGCTAATTCTCCTAAAAGTTGGTTGTGGAGATGAAGTTATCTGTCAAAGCATGACATTTTCAGCTTCCGCAAATCCAATCGTATATCAAGGCGCTACTCCGGTATTTGTAGACAGCGAAGAAACTACTTGGAATATGTGTCCGATACATTTGGAAGTAGCAATTAAGGACCGTATTCAAAAAGGCAAGAAACCAAAGGCAATAATTGCTGTGCATTTGTATGGAATGCCGTTTCAAGTTGACAAGATTCAAGCCGTCTCCAGGAAGTATGATATTCCATTGGTTGAAGATAGTGCAGAGGCTTTGGGAAGCAGTTTCAAGGGTCAAAAATGTGGAACCTTTAGTGACTTTTCAATTCTTTCGTTTAACGGAAATAAAATAATCACGACATCCGGTGGGGGTGCCTTGATTACTTCCGAAGAAAAACATAAAGACAAAGCTATTTTCCTCGCTACTCAGGCTCGAGATGATGCACCGCACTACGAGCACAGTGAGATAGGGTATAACTACAGGCTTAGTAATATTTGTGCAGGAATTGGAAGAGGCCAGATGGAAGTTTTAGATAAACACGTGGGTCTTCGAAGACGGATGCATCAGTTTTATCAGGACATTTTTATAGATAATCCGGCTGTTACTGTCTTTGCTGAAAGTTCGGACGATTATTTCTCCAATTTTTGGCTTTCGTGTATATTGGTTGATGCTAACATGGCCGGCTTTACCGCCACTCAAATCAGAGAAGCTTTGGCAGAAGATAATATAGAGTCAAGACCACTTTGGAAACCTATGCATTTACAGCCTATTTTTAAGGATGCACCATACTATGGGTCTACCATTTCTGAAACGTTATTCAAGACGGGTATTTGCTTGCCGTCTGGTTCTAATTTAACTGAAAATGAGCGACTGAGGATTACTGGTATTTTGAAAAACTTTGCTTAGATTATAAGTATATTTGTATTAAAATCCACAGATTTTGATGTCCCTATTTTTTTTTAAAAAACTTTATACTGGAGACAATAGTATCCGATTAATCGACCAGCGATACCTACCGCGTTGGATTGTAGTTTTGTTTGATACGTTTCTATGTTTAGTTTCAATGGGATTAGTATATTTAGTACTCATTGATACGCCCACAAACTTTCATGATGCTATCTCAGTGCCTTTGCAAGCACTAGCTATTATAGCGGTAAACATGACATACTTTTTCATTTTTAAAACCTACGCTGGTGTTATTAGGTATTCCACATTTAGGGATTTGGTAAAACTGACTTTTTCATCTTTGGCAACAGCAACCACCGTTATCCTTATCAATTTCGGATTCTTATTTTTCTACGGAAATAAGATCTTTTTGACCGCTTCGGTATTATTATATACGCTGCTTTCGTTTGCTGTCATGGTGCTCTTCAGAATAGCGGTAAAAGAAAGTTATCAATATTTAAAGGCTACAGCACCGGGGAACACGAAGAAACGTGTGGCAATTATTGGAACGGATGACCACATTATTTCTATTGGAAAAGCGCTAACCACAGAGTCAAATCTTCCATATCAATTGGTCGCGTTTTTAACTAGTGAACTAATTGGTAAGCGTTTCGAAATTCTTGGAAAACCAGTTATTCCTGTGAAAGGATCCATTTCTGATGCATTGGACGAGCTTGATGTAGCGTGTGTTCTAATTGTAGCCCAATCTTTTAGCGGGAAAGAACGAAGTGAAATTGTGGAACAGTGCATGGAGCGCGGCAAACAGGTTTTAAATGTTCCTAGTCTAGAACAATGGAATAAAAAAGAAGACATCCGAAATCAGATAAAAGCTATTAAAATTGAGGACTTATTAGAACGAAATCCTATTGAAATTGACGATGATACTATTCGGAACGACCTTCAGAATAAAACTATTTTAGTTACTGGAGGAGCAGGATCTATTGGGCGTGAGATTGTGAAACAAATCGCTGGTTTCTCTCCGAAGCTTGTTGTGATAATTGATCAGGCAGAATCGGCCTTGCATGAGCTAGAGCTATACCTTCAACTAAATAACAAAGACTTAAAATTTATTACTGAACTAGCCGATATAAGAAATATGTACCGGATGCAATTGCTGTGCGCTAAATATGATATAGATATTGTATATCATGCTGCAGCGTACAAGCATGTACCTATCATTGAACGTAATCCGCATGAAGCAGTTTATGCAAATATTTTAGGGACCGTTAACTTAGCAGTGATTGCAGTTAATCAAGGGATTGACAAGTTTGTAATGGTGTCAACAGATAAGGCTGTGAATCCAACAAGTGTGATGGGAGCTTCAAAACGCGCTAGTGAAATGTACGTACAGTCTTTGCAAAATGAGCATGGTGTCCAAACAAAATTTATCACCACACGCTTCGGGAATGTCCTAGGATCGAGCGGTTCTGTGATTCCGATTTTTAGAAAACAAATTGCTCAGGGAGGTCCGGTTACTGTAACCCATCGTGATATTATCAGATATTTCATGACAATTCCTGAGGCCTGTCAACTGGTGTTACAAGCAGGAACAATGGGTAAAGGAGGTGAAATATATGTTTTTGATATGGGAGAACCTGTTAGAATCCTAGACCTTGCCGAAAGAATGGTTCGATTAGCTGGTTTAGAGCCTTATCAGGATATCGACATTAAGATTACGGGTTTGAGACCAGGTGAGAAGCTGTACGAAGAATGTCTAAATGAAAGCGCTACCCCTTTACCAACACATAATGCCAAGATTATGATAAGCAAGGTGCCTGTATCAGAATTCTCTTTTGTAAAGGACAAGGTCAAAGCGATTATACGGGCAGCAACGAGACACAATGACGAACGTGTGGTAGGATTGCTTAAAGACCTAGTTCCGGAATACAAGAGTGAAAACTCTAAATTTACTTCATTGGATAGTTCCAACACAGAAACTATTGATACTTAGTTATCATTTTCATCACCATGATTATAGAGTTGCTACTATAGCATTAACTTGTAGCAATCAATAATTTATTTTTTCTAGCATTATGGATCCCTTGACTGGATCCCTTGACTGGATTAGTTGCTGGTGACGGGCTTGTTTATAACTACCGCTTTTATGATGGGTTAGCCAATCAATTCAACTACTTTTGTTTTTCACAGGGTTTATATGAGTACGTTAGTTCAAATATCGGTTGCACCAAGCAAAATTGAGGATACCTCATACATCTTAGAATTGGCGCTTGAAAAGGCCAAACTAAGGAGTGGTTCTATTTCAGATTGGCGCATTCGTAAACGCTCTATCGATGCAAGAAGATCCCCTGTTAAATTAAATCTTCAGATAGAAATATGGGGAAAAGACGAAAGGCGGGAACAAATCCCTGTATTTGTACCAACAAATGTTTCTGAAGCAAAAGAAATTACGATTATTGGTTCTGGTCCAGCAGGCTTATATGCCGCTTTAAGGGCAGTGGAGGCTGGATTTAAACCTATAGTATTTGAGCGAGGGAAAGATGTTCGAACACGCAGAAGAGACCTAGCAGCTATTCATAAAGAGCATATAGTAAATCCAGAATCTAATTATTGCTTTGGTGAGGGTGGTGCTGGGACTTATTCCGACGGTAAATTATATACACGTTCTAAAAAGCGCGGTAATGTGCTTAAGGCGCTGGAGTGGTTTGTCCACTTTGGTGCTTCAGAAGATATACTGGTAGATGCACATCCGCACATTGGCACGAATAAATTGCCTAAAATTATAAGCAATATGCGTGAGGCCATTATTGAAGCAGGAGGGGAGGTTCATTTTGAAAGTAAACTAACCAATTTTAAGCTAGAAGATGGAGCCATGACCGCTATTGAAATTAATGGACATCAATGGCATTCATGCACAGATTTAATTTTAGCTACGGGTCATTCTGCTAGAGATATATTTTATCTACTCCATGAGCACAATATAAAAATAGATGCGAAACCTTTTGCTATTGGGGTGCGCGTGGAGCATCAGCAAGAGTTGATTGACTTCATACAGTATCACGGTGATTGTGATAATGATTATTTACCACCATCATCTTATGCTTTGGTGGAGCAAGTAGGCGATAAGGGCGTGTATTCGTTTTGCATGTGCCCCGGTGGAATTATTGCTCCTTGTGCCACTGCTGAAGAAGAAGTTGTTACTAATGGATGGAGTCCGAGCAAGCGAAACAATCCTTTTGCTAATTCAGGTATTGTTGTGAGTGTGGAACCAAAAGATCTTCCAAATTTTAATGAAGATGATCCATTTGTATGCTTGGATTTTCAGAAACAAGTGGAACGAAGTTGTTGGGAAGCGGCGGGAAAAACACAGCGTGTTCCAGCACAACGTATGATTGATTTTGTTGAAGGGAAGAAATCGATTGATTTTCCGAAAACCTCCTATCAACCTGGAATTTCATCTGTTGATTTAAATGAAGTGTTGCCAAAACAAATTACCAAGCGACTGAAGAAAGCCTTTGTTTCCTTCGGAAAGAAAATGAAAGGCTATTACACTAATGAAGCCGTACTGCACGCGCCCGAAAGTAGAACATCTTCTCCAATTTCTATTCCTCGTAATCCCGAATCCTTAGAACATATTGATGTTAAAGGACTCTATCCCTGTGGCGAAGGAGCTGGTTATGCAGGTGGAATCATTTCAGCCGCTATTGACGGAATTAATTGTGTTGATGCGATTTCTAAAAAACATTCCAATCCTCTGGAGACTAGCAGAAACGAGACGGTTTAAGTTTTATGTAATTTTTATGAATTAAAATTAGTTGGATATTGCTTTTGCGCAGTAGCTTTGCGAAACACTAAATCAAAATTTTGGTTCAAGAGATCATTTTTACAATTTTATGGAGCCTTTCACCCTTCGGTGAGGCAAAGGTTGGTATTCCTTACGGAATGGTCAAAGGATTAGATATTTATCTAGTTTTTGTCATTGCCTTAACGGCAAACATCCTAGTTTTTCCTATGATGATGTTTTTCTTAGACAAGGTGAATCTATATTTACTTCGATGGACTTGGTACAAAAAGATAGCTATTTGGATCGCCAGACGCGCAAAAACCGGTTCTGGAGGTAAGATTCAAAAATATGGTTTCTGGGGTTTAATCTTCTTCGTGATGATTCCATTGCCTGGAACTGGCGTATACGCAGGAAGTATTGCAAGCTACTTATTTAAAATTGAGCGTCATAAAGCGTTTTGGGCGAATGTAATCGGTATTTTCTTTTCTTCAGTAATTGTTTGGGCCACTACATTGGCAACTATGAAGGGGATAGGCTAGTACTTTAATCTATTCAAAAGTCAAGCACCCATACCCTAAATAGATACTGATAGGAATAAGAAACTAGAAATAAACTTCTTGAGCGTCTTGTTGCTATTAATAAATCTGAGGTATGCTACCAAAGGTAAAACGCTCCCAAAATGAGAGCGTTTTACAAAAATAAAATAAGTTTGCTGACAAACTATTCTTTGACAATTTGTCTCGAAATTTGTCCCGAACTACTCTCAAGAACAATCATATACGTAGCGTTTGCAAGTGCCGATATATCCAGAACTGCTTCATAACCTGTATTGCGTAGGTCAATATTCTGAATCCGCCTTCCACTCATATCATAAACTATAGCTTGATTCAAGTCAACCTGATTTGGATTACTCAATATAATACGATCAGTTGTTGGATTTGGAAATAATACAATACTTGACATGTCGATACCGGCATCATTAACTCCTAATGCATTTTCTATGGTTAATTCTAACGTACATGTTCCAATATTGCCATATGCATCTTCAGCTGAACAAGTAACTGTATAAACACCATTTCCTAATAAGGTTCCTGCAGCAGGGTCCTGTGAAACTATATCTATAGGGTCTGTGCAGTTGTCGGATGCAGTTGCTTCTCCTGTGGCAAAGTAATCAGGCATCTCATAAAATGAACTATTTGCACCCAGATCAATAGTTTGACTGGCAGGGCAAGTTACTACTGGACTAGAATTATCTTCAACTGTTATTGTGAAAGTACAAGTAGAAATATAGCCAGCTGTGTTGGTTGCCGTGAATTCAATAATAGAAACCCCAACAGGGAATAAGGATCCTGAGATGAGTCCTCCCGTTTGCATTACAGAAACAGGGCCTCCCGCGGGATCCATTGCCGTAGCATCTGGAAAGTTTACGATTGCACCACAAAGACCAACATCATTAGTAACTAAAATAGGGTTTGTACATAGAATAATTGGAGGAACGACTAAGTTAATTCCTACTAGAATAGGGTCATGATCAGAAGCTCTAAACGCATTCGCTTCAAAAATCGGTAAAGCATTCGATTTACGCTCAAATGATGCTTCTCCAGGATCTTGAACGCCATCATTATAGTCGTAAATATTAGCCTCATCGGCGTTGATATGCCAAGCTGCAGCTCCTGTTAGTTGATTCACAAGACTTTGGCTCGCGAGGGCGTAATCTAGATATCCTAATTGACCATCGAATACATAACTATATGCTGAAGGACCAATATATGCTTCTAGCAGATCGACGTAATCATCAGAGGTACCGTTTACTCCATCTGCACCGAGTTTAATTGCGTCAATTGGAGTTTCTTTACTATAAGCGTTAAGGTCACCAATAATCATAAAGTCTGGATCACCGCTGTTTGTTGGGTCTGTAGCTAACCAATTCACAATAGCTATGGCGGCATTTGTTCTGGTTTGGTTGCAATTACCCGCGCCATCATTTAAGTCTAAATCGCCAACATCGTCACAAGGCGACCCCTTTGATTTAAGGTGGTTCACAGCAACCGTAAGTTTACCACCATTATTGGTTTCCATAAACGTTTGAGCGAGGACTGGTCTGTTTTTATCATCATTAAAAAGAGGATCTACTGAACTGTCTAAAACTGCAAAGGCTCCTTCTGGTGAAACTGTTGCCGTATTATATATGAAGGCTACAGCTATTTCATCTGAACCAATTGTTCCAGCATTTACTGCGGCATAATTATTACCACAACTAGAATTAATTCCATTGGTGCCGTTAAGTAAATCATTAATCGCCATCAGGCCATTGTTTTCAATTTCTATTAATCCAACTATGTCTGCATTAAGCTCACAAATTGCTGCTGCAATTTTTGCACGTTGTCTGTCCAATTCGGCAATTGAATGCGCGCCTCTTTCGTCTAAAGTAGTGAAGTAGTTGAGTACATTAAAACTCCCAACCTTAAATGCGCCTCCAACATCAGGCGGGGTGACTATACGTGGATTTGCTGTTGTAAAGTTGTAAGTGAATACTTCCTCAACAGGTCTGATGCGCCATGCATTAGTTCCGTTCTGTCCTGCATAAGACCAATGCATAATACCTTGCAACATTGAAATTTCATCACCACCTCGAATAGCATTTG
>JBLHGH010000074.1:0-9132 GCA_047615425.1 Candidatus Latescibacterota bacterium | reverse complement strand
CGCCTCCGAAGAATCTCCCAGATGGGGATGTCTTATCTTGTATATCCAGGTGCCCACCACACAAGATTTCATCATGCGCTTGGTGCCATGTTTCTCATGCAGAAGGCTACTCAGGTATTGGAATTAAAGGGTGTGTCAATTTCTAAGGAAGAGAATGAGGCGCTGCAGATAGCTATTCTCTTGCACGATATTGGTCATGGTCCGTTTTCTCATGCCCTTGAAAATTGCATTATTGATAATGTGTCGCACGAGCACATTTCATTGCTTTTTATGAACGAATTAAACAAAAACTTTAACAACAGATTAACGCTTGCTATTTCAATTTTCAAAAACGAATATGATCGCAAGTTTTTACATCAATTAATTTCAAGTCAGCTGGATATGGACCGCCTGGATTATCTTCGTAGGGATAGTTTTTATACTGGCGTAAGCGAAGGCTCAGTAAATAGTGAACGATTAATCGCTATGCTTAATGTACATGAAGACAATTTAGTAGTAGAGGAAAATGGAATTTATTCCGTAGAGAAATTTATCATTGCGCGAAGGCTTATGTATTGGCAGGTATATTTGCATAAGACAGGTATCGTTGCTGAACAGCTCTTGTTACGTGCGGTTAGACGTGCTAAGGAGTTAACCAAGCAAGGTGAGGCACTTCCAGCCAGTGAGGCCTTATTATATTTTCTTGAACATCCCATCACAAAAGGTCATTTTAGCGGCGAGGTGCTAGATACATTTTCAAAATTAGACGATTTTGATATTATGTCGGCCATGAAGGCTTGGGCATCAAATTCTGATTTTGTATTAAGAAACCTTTCGCAAATGCTCTTAAATAGAGATTTACTGAAAATTGAACTTAGTGATGGACCTATTTCTGAGTCAAAATATAAACCGAAGCTAGATTCTTTCAGAAAAGAACACAACCTTAATGACAATGAAGCATCTTATTTCGTATTCACGGGTGAGATTTTCAATCAAGCTTATAATATGGAAAAGGACACTATTAATATACTTTATAAAAACGGAAATGTGAAAGATGTAGCAAAAGCAAGTGATCAATTAAACTTAAAAACACTTTCAAAAAAAGTAGTGAAACATTATCTCTGCTATCCGAAGTCAATTAACTAATCCTTTTTTTTTATTTTTGCAAGAATGCGAGAAACATACACATGTATATTATTATGCTCTAAAGTGGTTCAAAACCAGGCACAAGCGCATATGGTATACCTAAATAATCCAATAGCATGAAATTTACGGCAGCTCAGATTGCAGGTATTTTAGAAGGAGAAGTAGATGGAGATGATTCTGTCGAGGTCTCTAAACTAGCAAAAATAGAAGAAGGAACTCAAGGTAGCCTTACCTTTTTGGCAAATCCGAAGTATACACATTATATTTATTCCACGGAGGCTTCAATTACCATTGTTGATCGGAATTTTATTGCTGAAAGCCCTATCTCTACGACACTTATTAGAGTTGAAAATGCGTATAAGTCGTTTTCAAAATTACTTGAATACTACAATCAAGTAAAAATGAATAAAACTGGAATCGAGGAGCCTAATTTTATTTCTGAAAGCGTTACCTACGGTGAGAACCTATATTTAGGGGCTTTTTCATATTTAGGAGAAAAAGTATCCATTGGTGCAAACACCAAAATTTATCCAAATGTATATGTAGGTGATAACGTTACACTTGGGGATAATGTTATTGTTTTTGCTGGTGCAAAAATATATTCCGAGACAATCATTGGTGATAATTGCGTGATACATAGTGGTGTTATTATTGGTGCAGATGGTTTTGGTTTTACACCGAATGAAAAAGGAGAGTATACAAAAGTACCTCAAACAGGAAATGTTGTTATAGAGGACAATGTAGATGTGGGAGCGGGAACTACGATTGATCGAGCTACTTTAGGGTCTACGATAATAAAAAGAGGCGTTAAGCTGGATAACCAAATTCAAATTGCTCATAATGTAGAGATAGGTGAAAACACGGTAATCGCTGCACAAACAGGGATTGCGGGTTCTACAAAAATTGGTAAGAGCTGCTTAATTGGCGGGCAAGTTGGTATTGCTGGTCACTTGGTGATTGGTGATAATGTTCGTATTCAGGCGCAGAGCGGTATTGGAAGAAATGTGAAGGACAGTGAAACATTACAAGGTTCACCTGCTTTAAATTATGGCGATTACAATAAAAGTTATGTGCATTTTAAAAACTTGCCTTCTATAATCAAACGATTTAATACATTTGAAAAAAAATCTGAATAAATGAGTGAGCAATTGGTAAAACAGCGAACCATCGGTAAGGAGATTGCCCTTACGGGTGTGGGCTTACATACTGGAAAGGAAGTGACATTGACTTTTAAGCCAGCACCTGAGAATCATGGGTATACATTTGTCCGTGTGGATCTTGAAGGAATGCCTGTCATAGAAGCTGACGCAAATTATGTGGTTAACACCCAGCGCGGAACTAATCTGGAGAAATTAGGGGTTAAAATTCAAACTTCTGAACACGTTTTAGCTGCCTTGGTTGGAATGGAGGTGGACAACTGTATTTTAGAGCTTAACGCTCCGGAACCACCTATCATGGATGGTTCTTCGAAGTTCTTTGTTGAAGCTATAGAAAAAGCTGGAATCGTTGAACAAGAGGCAGCTAGAGAAGAATACATAGTGAAAGAAGTTATCACCTATACAGACGAAGAATCTGGAAGTGAGATAACAATAATTCCTTCCGAAGAATATCAAGTGACTACCATGGTCGATTTTGGAACCAAGGTTTTAGGCACACAAAATGCTACATTAAAACACATATCAAATTTTAAAGACGATATATCAGACGCGCGAACTTTTAGTTTTCTACATGAGATAGAAATGCTTTTAGAACATGGTCTTATTAAGGGTGGAGATTTGAATAATGCCATTGTGTATGTAGATAAGGAATTATCTCCCCAAACAATGGAAAAGTTACGGTCTGCCTTTGGAAAGGATGAGATTTCGGTGAAACCTAATGGGATTTTAGACAACCTTACGTTACATCACCCTAATGAAGCCGCTAGACATAAGCTTTTAGATGTTATCGGTGATTTGGCGTTAATTGGAACACGTATTCGTGGAAAAGTAATTGCTAATAAGCCAGGACATTTTGTAAATACACAATTCGCTAAAAAACTTTCTAAAATTATTAAAATCGAAAATAGGAATAAAGTTCCAACGTTTGATTTGAACAAAGAACCGGTTAAAGATGTCAATAAGATTATGGAAATGCTACCGCATAGACCACCTTTCTTATTTGTAGATAAAATATTGGAGTTAAGTGATTCACATGTGGTTGGACTGAAAAATGTCACCATGAACGAACCTTTCTTCGTCGGGCACTTTCCTGGTGCGCCTGTTATGCCTGGTGTGCTTATTGTGGAAGCGATGGCTCAAACGGGTGGGATTTTAGCTTTAAGCACGGTTCCGGATCCTGAAAACTATCTTACTTTTTTCATGAAAATAAACAATGTTAAGTTCAAGAAACAAGTGAATCCAGGGGATACTTTGTTGTTTCATTTAGAGCTTATAACACCAATAAGGCGAGGCATTGTACATATGCAAGGAAATGCCTATGTGAATAATAAATTAGTGACAGAAGCTGAATTAATGGCCCAAATTGTTAAAACTAAAAACGTATAAATGAACCAACCACTTGCATATGTCCATCCGGACGCTAAAATCGCCAAAAATGTTGTAATAGAGCCGTTTACAACTATCCACAACAATGTGGTTATTGGAGAAGGGACATGGATTGGCTCTAATGTTACCATAATGGAAGGCGCACGAATTGGGAAGAATTGTAATATTTTCCCTGGTGCTGTTATTTCTGCTACTCCGCAGGATCTGAAATTTCGGGATGAGGAAACTACTGCCGAAATTGGTGATAACACAACAATTAGAGAATATGTTACCGTTAACAGAGGAACAATTGATCGAGGTAAAACCGTTATTGGTAAAAACTGCCTGATTATGGCGTATTGTCATATTGCACACGACTGCTTTGTTGGAGATCATTGTATTTTTTCAAATAATAGTACCTTGGCGGGACATATAACCATCGGTGATTATGTAATTTTAGCAGGAATGACGGCGGTACATCAGTTTTGTACTATTGGTAATCATGCTTTTGTGACTGGCGGATCTTTGGTTCGTAAGGATGTACCTCCTTTTGTGAAAGCGGCACGGGAACCATTATCTTATGTTGGTATTAATTCGATTGGTTTGCGCCGAAGAGGATTTACTCCAGAAAAGATTAGAGAAATTCAGAATATTTTCAGAATTCTCTATCAAAAGAATTATAATAATAGTCAGGCAACTGAAATTATTGAAGCTGAAATGGAGGCAACGCCTGAACGGGACGAAATCCTGCAGTTTATCAAGAATTCGAAACGTGGTATTATGAAAGGTTATTTCAGTTCGAATTAATTATAAGTTTAACTAAACGATACCCACTAAAGTGGGCAACAATATGGCTTCAAGTTCAGATATTAGAAAAGGATTGTGTATCAGGTATAGTAACGATATATATAAAATCATTGAATTTTTACATGTAAAACCAGGGAAAGGTCCTGCTTTTGTTCGTACCAAGTTAAAAAGTGTTACCTCGGGAAAAGTGATTGATAATACCTTTTCTGCGGGTCATAAAATTGATGATGTTCGTGTTGAAACTCATAAATTTCAATATCTCTACAATGAAGGCGACACCCACCATTTCATGAATACTGAGGATTATTCTCAAATTCAACTGGAAAAAAGCACTTTGGATACGCCTGAATTGATGAAAGAAGGAGAAGTTGTGACTGTGATAATTAATACAGAAGACGACTCGCCATTATCAGTTGAAATGCCAACGCACGTTATTTTAAGAGTGACTGGTACTGAACCTGGGGTAAAAGGGAATACAGCTACGAATGCAACGAAACCTGCAACCGTAGAAACTGGAGCATCAATCAATGTACCTTTGTTTATTAACGAAGGAGATAAAATTAGAATTGATACTGAAAAAGGACAATATCAAGAACGAATTAAAGAATAAGTAGTAAATTCATCGAATGAGATTCCCTAACCTACATAAACTGGTAGATATTGCAAACATTCTTGAATGCAAGTTTATTGGTAGTCCAGATTTTCCGGTTTTAGGTATGAATGAAATTCACGTGGTTAAACCAGGCGATATTGTTTTTGTAGATCACCATAAGTATTATGATAAAGCGTTAGCGTCTGCCGCGACTATTATTCTTATTAATAAAGAAGTAGAATGCCCGCCACAAAAGGCATTACTCATTTCTGATGACCCCTTTCGGGATTTTAATAAACTCACAAATTATTTTTTACCATTTGAACCAGCGCGATCAGTTATTGCTGATTCTGCTGTGATAGGAAAAAACACAGTGATTCAACCAAATGCCTTTATCGGTAACAATGTTATTATTGGCGATGATTGTGTAATCCATTCTAATGTATGTGTTTATGACAACACCATTATTGGGAATGGGGTTACAATTCATGCTGGAACAGTCTTAGGCGCAGATGCATTTTACTATAAAAACCGTCCAGAGGAGTTTGACAAATTACTGAGCGGTGGAAATGTAATAATTGAAGACAATGTTGACATAGGAGCCCTGTGTTCTATTGACAAAGGCGTTTCGGCTGCTACAAGAATTGGAGCTGGTACTAAATTGGATAATCAGGTTCATGTTGGTCACGATTCTAAAATAGGTAAACGTTGTCTTATAGCATCACAAGTTGGTATTGCTGGCTGCGTGGTCATTGAAGATTTTGTCACCGTTTGGGGGCAAGTTGGAATTACCAGTGGTGTTACCATTGGGGAGAGAGCAGTGATTTCTGCACAAAGTGGCGTTAGTAAATCACTCGTAGGGCATAAATCCTATTTTGGAACCCCTGCAGACGATTTTAGAAAAAAATACAAGGAACTTGCTTCAATAAGGCAAATTCCGGGCATTATTGAAAAATTAGATAAATTATAAATGCGTAAATCAGCCAAAGAGATAGTAAAAGAATTTTATCAATCCGATTTCTTAAAAGAAAGAGAGGTTCTTGAAACCTATATTCATCCTGAATTAGTATTAATTTGGAATAGCACAGATGGTCTAACTATCATGCATTATGATGATATTGTAGATTTTTTCAATGAAATCAGAAGAACCTATGCCGATTCTAGGATAGAGGTGAGCCACCTACTTGAAGACGATGGGCATGTTACTATGCGTTATAAGTATTATGTTCATACCATTGAAAACCCAGAGGAAGAGCTTGGAATAGCACAGTTCATAGTCATTTGGGAGGTTAAGGATGGTAAATTATACCGTGGATATCAGATTAGTCAGCCGGCTACAGATAAAGATGACACCACAGAATCTTATCACAGGGTAAAAGTCTAATTTTCTTTCGTAGATAAAGGCAATAATGTACCTTTGCCAGCTGAAACTTCAACGCGAAAAGCGAAGTAATTCACATTAACTTCATCTAACAAAAGCAATACAGCATGAGCGTATTAGTAAATAAAAATTCAAAAATAATTGTTCAAGGTTTTACAGGGAGTGAAGGTACTTTTCATGCCGAACAAATGATTGAATATGGAACCAATGTAGTAGGAGGGGTAACCCCAGGAAAAGGAGGGCAAGCACATTTAGACAGACCTGTATTTAATACTGTAGAAGAGGCTGTAACTAAAGCGGGTGCAAATACTTCTATTATTTTTGTGCCACCACCTTTTGCTGCAGATGCTATTATGGAAGCAGCAGATGCAGGAATTAAAGTGATAATCACAATTACAGAAGGAATACCTGTAGCTGATATGATTAAGGTTATGGCGTATATAAAGGATAGGGATTGTCGTCTTATTGGACCTAACTGTCCCGGTGTAATCACGCCAGAAGAGGCCAAAGTAGGTATAATGCCTGGTTTCGTTTTTAAGAAA
This sequence comes from Candidatus Latescibacterota bacterium, assembly GCA_047615425.1. Taxonomy (GTDB): domain Bacteria; phylum Bacteroidota; class Bacteroidia; order Flavobacteriales; family Flavobacteriaceae; genus Patiriisocius. The sequence continues at coordinate 2,163 of JBLHGH010000074.1, read as the reverse complement.
GGACGCATAGGGATTGTGTCAAAATCTGGTACGCTTACGTATGAAGCGGCAGATCAGGTGGTAAAGCAAGGTTTAGGAATCACTACTGCAATAGGTATTGGTGGAGACCCTATCATTGGCACAACCACCAAAGAGGCTGTTGAAATGCTTATAAATGACGAAGAAACTGATGCTGTGGTTATGATTGGTGAAATTGGCGGGCAGTTAGAAGCAGATGCCGCTAATTGGTATAAAGAGAGTGGAAGCAAGAAACCTATTATTGGTTTTATTGCTGGGGAAACTGCACCTGCAGGTAGAACCATGGGTCACGCTGGAGCCATTGTTGGTGGTAGTGATGATACTGCTCAAGCCAAAAAGAAAATTATGAGAGCTTGTGGTATTCACGTGGTTGATTCACCTGCTGAAATTGGCAAGAAAGTGGCTGAAGTCTTAGGATAGAAGTCTCAAAAACATTTGTAAAGCCCTGTGAAATTCACGGGGCTTTTTTTATGGCAAAGCCGAAGTGATTCCCTATATTTGAATAGGACTAATACGATCATAAAACATGAAATTACTAGAAGGAAAAACAGCAATCATCACTGGCGGTAGCCGTGGTATTGGCAAGGGAATTGTCGAAGTATTTGCGAAACACGGTGCAAACGTTGCATTTACATATAATTCATCTGCTGAGGCCGCAGAGGCCCTCGCTGCTACCATTTCAAAAAGTGGCGTTCAAGCGAAAGCGTATAAAAGCAATGCAGCTAACTTCCAAGAGTCACAAGACTTGGCTGCCCAGGTACTTGAAGATTTTGGCGCAATTGATATTCTTATTAATAATGCTGGAATTACCAAAGACAATCTCTTAATGCGTATTTCTGAAGAAGACTTTGATAGGGTGATTGAAGTGAATTTAAAGTCGGTATTCAATATGACCAAGGCGGTACAGCGAACCATGCTTAAACAGCGTTATGGATCTATAATCAACATGAGCTCGATCGTTGGAGTTAAGGGTAACGCCGGCCAAACTAACTATGCTGCTTCAAAAGCAGGTATCATAGGATTTACAAAGTCTGTTGCTTTAGAACTAGGGTCTCGAAATATTCGTTGCAACGCAATAGCTCCTGGATTTATTGAAACGGAAATGACTGGAAAATTAGACGAAGCTACGGTTCAATCATGGCGTGATGCTATACCGTTGAAACGGGGTGGTTCAGCAGAAGACATTGCAAACATGTGTGTGTTTCTTGGTAGCGAAATGGCGTCATATGTTACAGGTCAAGTGCTAAACGTAGACGGTGGAATGCTTACCTAGATTGATGTTCGTTTAGTATTGGCATTTTGCTATTACTAAAAAAGAATTCACTATTCAAACAATAATATTGACTGCAGAAACTATTCTTTACATTGTAATTGCGGGTGTGGTTTCCTTCGCGCTGGCTGTTTTTATGTATGGCTATAAGAGCAAGTATACTGGGAAACTGCGGTGGTTGTTTGGTACCCTTCGGTTTATCACACTATTTGCGATTTTACTGTTATTAATTAACCCAAACTTCAAAAGTGAATCTTATACAATCGAGAAACCGAAGCTTTCGGTACTCGTTGATAATAGTTCGTCCATTAAATCATTAAACCAGGAGAATGAGCTCAATATTGTTATTGATGCTATCAATACTAATGAAGATATTCAAGCAAAGTTTGATGTCAATTTCTTTTCCTTCGGAAGTGATTTCGCGGAATTAGATTCGCTTTCTTTTTCAGAAAAAAACACAAACATAGCCAAAGCATTAAATACTGTTCAAGAGCTTTTTGGTAATGAAATTGCTCCAACGGTGCTTATTTCTGATGGTAATCAAACGCTAGGAACGGATTATGAGTTTAAAGGTTCTTTGTTAAAGAATCCAGTATATTCAGTAATTCTAGGTGACTCAACGAAGCACACCGATTTAAAAATCCAGCAATTAAACACCAATCGTTACGCGTTTTTAAAGAATCAGTTCCCAGTGGAAGCGATTCTGGTTTATAATGGAACAGGCCAAGTAAAGTCAGAATTTGTGATATCACAAGGCGGCAGCACTGTGCACCGCCAAAATGTTTCTTTTTCGGAAACAGATAACACTAAAACTATTTCACTCACCTTACCAGCGGCTCGTGTAGGACTTCAGAAATATACAGCACGACTAGTTC
>JBLHGH010000073.1:0-9135 GCA_047615425.1 Candidatus Latescibacterota bacterium | reverse complement strand
TGAAAGTCGAACATGTGCTTAATGCAATACATGCAACGGTGCCTATTTCAATTACTCGAGCAGAAGATATCAATACCTTACGTTTATGGGCAAAAGAACGAGCGGTAATGGCGAATTAATGAGACATTAACTACCAACATAATGTTAAGAATAGGAAGATATTTTTGAGCTAATATGAAGTTAATTATTTAGGTGAATATGAAAAAAATAGTGGTAAATGACAAAATGCAATCGGCTTATTCGTACACGCGGACAACATCTATGGGCGAAGACTTCGCCGCTAATTTTTTACCAGAGCTGACGCCAAAAGAAATGTTGGCTTTAGGTGTGTTTGGTGGAAAATACTTAAATGATTGTAGACAAGAGTTTCCAGAGGATTGGTTTGTTGATGCAAAAATCAGTACGGGTGAAAAAGATCCTGGACTAAACTATTATTCAGTCAATGCATCCCAGCCACTGAGTGAGTGGCTTAGAAAGGGTTGGATTCATTCTCAAGATCCACGCGGTTGGTTTCAATGGTATTGTCGGTATTATATGGGCCGAAGAACGGCAGACGAAGATGTGCGCCAGATTAAGCGTTGGCGAGCATTTAGTCGGCATGCGGGAGCCGTTAGAAAATATTGCGAGCCTCTCGATCACTGGTGTAGAAAAAAGCAACGACAAGCGTTATTACATTGGGCGTATGATTCAAGGAATATTTGAAGCTGGTGAATGTGGGTTTTCGAAACTAAGACGCGAAAAACCATGTGTAAGCGCTAGTGGCCCTTTTGCTGTAATAACACAATCAATGCGGATAATTTTTATTACCATCGCGGCCAACACCATAAAAACTCCTCCCTGCCTCAGCAGATCTTGTTCGCGCTCGAATAGTTGATGATTATGCATGGATTGAAAATTAACCTGAGGTGACACTCAAGATAGATCGGTTAAGTCTTTGGACTCAAGCGTTGAAAGCCGCGCAGAGGTCATAATGAAGCCTGCGTGGCAGTGACGAATGAATTAGCAAGAATTGGTTTAGTGATTATGGCAAGTAGAATTGTTTTTTAAGTGGATACAGGTATGAAAATAAAATCGTTTGCTGGCACGAGCAAGAATGCGGTGAAGACAAAAGTATGGGTAGCGATGTGCATATATCTACCCATTTCATCTCTAAAGTTTCGGTCATCTCTCACTAAAAAAATGCAGAAATTATTACGGTTACTTCAGCTTAATTTGTACGGCAAGCGTGATCTTATGGCGCTGATAAAGGGGGTAACGTCATGTGAAAGTTAACAGAAAAGTAGTTGGAAAATGTGATCCAGATAACACCATAAGGTTTATTTTTTCGTTATCTTATTTTAAAAGAACACTAAAGTTAAAATTTTTCTTTGCCTGCTTTATTTTAATGCAATAATTACGACGAAAGATAAATGACACTAAAAAGTAAGTGCAGACACTTAGGGGTCGTTAAAGGTTACCACTTAGAGTGCTGGTTGAGATGTAAGTAATGTGAAGAAAGTAGTGCGGATGACTTGATTAATATAACACTTTGGTATGAAACTAAGGGTAGTTTAATTTTTCGCTGTAACGTCATAAATATATAAAAAATTTCTGGTTCCGCCCAAGTTTATGCAATGAGGTTATCTAGAAAAATTGTACTAAAAGAGTATATTTTTTTAAAAACATGATCTGGTGATTGATTTTCTGATGTTAATATAATGAATCTCATATGAAAAATTCGGGGTCGAACAATTAATCTGCAATCGCAGATAGTCGCCGATATTTTTTTAACTTTTCTTCAGTAAGTGGATGATCGTAATAGGAATATAATCCAAAGCTGTCAAAAGCAGGCTGCAACGCCACCTAATTTTGACGGCATAAAAGTTTATTTGAGGAAAGCTTGATATCATATGTCCCCTAATTAGGGAGTATTCCGATCAATGAAGAGCAGCTAGTATTACAGTTGTAAGTTTTCACCAAAGTCGATAAGTTATTCGTATAAGCTAAGTATTACTTGCGGTTGGGTTAACCATTTTTATAGGGAACCAAATGGATTATATGGCCTTAAATATACAGGTAAATGGGGACGTGTGAGAAATAACATTCCTATTTTTAAGTAATAATAGGAATATTGCTTCTCGATTATTGTTATAAAAATAAAATATTTCTTACCTCTTGTAAAAAACCACAGTCGCGTATACTATCCAATTCGATTAGAGCAATATAAAAAATATAAAAAATATTTCATGGGAATATAAAGATTGAAAATAAAAAATATTAATTCGAAAAAAATGAATCCATTCTGCATAAATATATCAATGCGAGATCGTTGGCTGCATCGTTCTGGCGTTTATTTATAAAGCGATGACGGCGATATTTGGCTCAGTTGTGATCTCAGAAAAATATTTTCTGCGTCACGTATCAATATGATAACTTCTAACTAAAACTCATCAGCATACGTTTTATACGGTTGCCCTTTTCTTGACACCTTAGATACTTTTAAGCCACCATTTCGTTTATTTAATGTATCTTTTAAGTGTAGTAAGTTCAGGAAAACCCCTCAATAATAAGGGCACTTATGACATTCCAATATAGATGGTTGAATGAAATATCAGAAACTGAACAATCTCAAATACGGCAGTTATTTATAGCCAGTATTGAAGACGAAGGCATGCTGGGATTCGATGAGTCTGATGATGAGGACATATCCTCTTTTATTTACAAGCTTGCAGCCAAAGTAAAAAATAACATTTCTCAGGTGCTGCTTATTGTTGACGAATCCACGGGGGATCCGGTCGGTACGGTAGTGCTTACTAGAGTGCAGCACAAGACGAGCTGCCATATCGCAGAGCTAAGTAAGGTCATAATCTCCCCCGGTTTTAGAGGGTCCGGAGTTTTGAAAAATGGCATTCGAGAGCTTTGTGTCTTGGCGCTAGAGTTAGGAGTCTCAAGGTTTGTTTTTGATGTTAGGGAAGGAACAGAAAGTGCCACACTTTGGTCTGGGCTGGGTTTTGAGACTTATGGGCGGCTCGAAGATTATTCACACTACAAAGGAAAGCAATACCCCGGTTTATTTATGACATCAAGTGTTAGCGGCTTGTTAGAAAAATACCAGAAAAAAAAGTGATTAAAAAATACTAAAGCAGAAGATGAAAATGTCAATCCAAGTGTTTGTATTTTTTAGGGGTATCGAATGAATAAAACTAATACTAAGCGGGCAATGTCTTTGCCAACACTAGCTATACATGAAGGGGCAGTAATAGACACATCGACAGTGAATTGCGAACCTTTGACCCTTACTAATAGCTATATTTTTGAAAGTCCAGAAGACGCAGAAAATAAATTTTCCGGAAAAACGGAAGGGCATGTATACAGCAGGATTTCTAATCCAACGGTAAACGCCTTCGAGCGACGGGTTTCTTCTATAGAAAAAGCCTTCGGCGGTGTAGCATTTAGTTCGGGGATGGCTGCGATAGATGCCGTTTTGACAGCTTACCTTAAGCCTGGAGATCACGTCCTTGTTGGTCAAAATATCTTCGGAACGACAGTATTTTTATTTGTTGAATTTTATGAACGCTGGGGTGTGAAGATTGACTTTGTTGATTTTAGCAATGAATCCGATTGGAGCAGTAAGTTATCTGAAAAGACTCGGCTAGTATTTTTTGAAACGCCATCAAATCCTAATTTAAAATTAGTCGATATCGAAAAAGTTTCAAAAGCGTCACACAGCATGAATGCATTGGTTGTCGTCGACAATACTTTAGCCACTCCGGTCATTACCAAGCCGTTAGAATATGGTGCAGATATTGTTGTGCATTCTGCGGGTAAATATTTGGATGGGCAAGGTAGAGTGGGCGGTGGGGTTGTGGTGGGTAACCAAGACGTTTGTGAAAAGATGCGGGGTATTGTACGTACGAAAGGTAACTGTATCAGTCCCTTCAATGCGTGGATCATACTGAAAAGCTTAGAAACCCTAGAAATACGCTTGCGGCTTCACTCAGAGAATGCGTTGAAGATTGCAAATTTTCTCGCCTCAGTCGGTTCTGTCGAGAAAGTTTATTACCCGGGTCTCACAAGTCATCCTCAGTATGCACTCGCGTTAAAGCAGCATTCCAATAGTATGCATGGAGGGATTATTTCCTTTGAATTATCGGGGGACAAAATGCGTGCATGGCGCTTCATGGCTAACCTTGCGTTAATTACCAATAGTACCAATATTGGTGACACAAAGACTCTTATTACACACCCCGCAAGTACCACGCACGGTCGTTTAACTAATGAACAAAAATTGATTTTTGGTATTACTGATTCCTTGTTGAGGATATCGGTGGGATTAGAAGCAAGTTCGGATCTTATTGATGATTTAAAATATGCTTTTCAAGCTATACAACCTTTAATGAAAACCACACAGGAATTACATCATGAACAACCTGCTGAGCACCGTTGATTTTAGAGAAAAATTAGAAAAAACACTACACCATAATTTGACGTTAGATCATCCGATAATAGGCGAATTGGTTAAACCTGAATTGAACGTAGAGCTTATGCGAGTAATGGCTTTGCAGGGATATCAACTGACTAAAAACTTTTTAGAATATGTAGAAACTCTATTTTTCTATTGTCCATTACCGAAACATAAAAGCCGGTTATTGTTGAATTTGTTTGAAGAAGAAACAGGGCGTCTTTCGAAGACAAAAAATCATGTCGAACTAATGCAAGACTTCATTCGGGCACTGGGTATTTCCGACGAAGAAAGAGACGCCGCAACCGCATATCCAGAAACACAAGAATTAATTGATTATAGAATGAATGCTGTAAAAAACCGCACTATTTATCATGTAGGCGCGGCGGCGGTGATGATTGCCAGCGAAGGGCAGAATCTTGAAACGCGCGCAGGGGAAGCACGACACGAGATTCTCGGAAAGCTGTATGGTCTCACTGAAAAAGATTTGCTATTCTTCTCGGTTCATCAAAAAGAAGACGTTATGCATGTAAGTGAAGGCTTAAATTTAGTTTCAGATATTTGTGATACTATAAAATTACAAGACGACGCTCTGTTTGCTGTTAACCATACCTGTCAGTTATTCTGGGATATGTACAGTGGGGTCGCTATGCGACATTGCCCACAAATAATGGCCGCATAACTCCTATGAATAATTACCAGTTGAGTAGATTTTTTTCTACATCTTACCTCGAAGCTAAAACCCGACTTATCTCCGCCGCGAAAAAAAAAGGACTATATGTTCGTTCTTACGATTTAAATATGAAAGGACTTCAGGGCGAAGATTTATCAATGGATACTGTCGAGATAGGCAACAGGAACTGTAAAAATGTATTAATAATATTAAGTGGCACGCATGGTATCGAAGGGTTTTCCGGTTCGGCGTGCCAGCTATCGTTATTAGATCGGCTCGATACATTAGAGCTTGACAAGCAATTTATCTTACTTGTTCATGCTCTGAATCCATTTGGATTTTCTTTTTTACGACGAACGAACGAATCTAATATCGACGTAAATCGGAATTTTTTGGATTTTGATAAAGAGGTTCACTCTAATGATGAGCCTGAACACAGTTTAATTGGTAAATTACGAAAAACGTCAAATGGCGTCGGGAAACTGGCGCTGAGTTTGACATTACTAACAGAAATAGTCAGGGGTAATAAGGTAAAGGTTCAAAAGTTAATTACCGAAGGACAATATGTTCATGAGAAGGATTTGTTCTTTGGTGGTTTTTCCTCTTCAAAGTCCGCATTAATTTGGCAAGATTTGGTAGCAAAGTATCAAGACAAGGAAGTCTATTTGCTGGATATTCATAGCGGTTTGGGTATGTTTGGTGAAGGCTACGTGATTTCACACGCTAAAAAAGATTCTGTGAGTTTTCGAAATAATAACCAGTATTTTGATGGGCTGAACCTTGTCCACACTAGTACAGATCTGAGCGTAAGCTCTACGCTGAATGGCAATTTATCCAGTTCTATACCGAACCCAGATAACGCCTTAGTTTTGGAGTTTGGCACTTACAGTGGGCTGAAAGTATTGAATGCAATGGCAGTTGAAAACTACCATTATTGGGAGAATAAAAATTCCATTAAGTATGTTAAGTCGCGGACTCAACTGAAAAACACTTTCACACCCAATTCAAAAAAATGGAAACACCAGATCGTTGAAACGTTTTTAACTGTATTGGAAAAACAGAAGGCATTAATGGCTATTAGTCAGTGATAGATAAAGCCTCGTGACATTTATTAAAAATAACTATACTTTATTATTGATCGTGACCTTTGGGATAGTCGTTTCCCTATTCTCCACGAGCATAAAAACATCATACCAAGTGTTTTTTGTCGCAATGTCTGAAGATTTCAATTTAACTCGCGGCGAGTTTGCGTTATCCGGTACCTTTTTTATGGCCATATTTGGTATCAGTTCTCCGATTGTTGGCTATATTGCAGATCGTATTGGTGCCAAAAAAACTATTATCGGCGGTTTGTTCTTCAGTGGCATATTGTTCCTGTTGATGGCCACATTTAAGAGTTTTACCTCATTCCTTTTTCTGTATGGTGTTGGCGCTGCGTTTGCTTACACCGCTATTTCATACGTATCTTTAGGTGTTTTAGTAGATGAAATTAGTTCACCAAAGGCTAAGGGGTTTATATACGCTCTAGTGACAAATGGTGCAGCGTTAGGTTTTGTATTTCTAGCACCACTGTGGCTGTACCTTGAATCATTTTTTAGCTGGCGAGATATCTATTGGATTACCGGGATGGTATTTATTGTACCTCTAACAGTATTCGCTATTATTGTTATGCGTACGGTCAATGTGGATGAGAAACTAATCGAAAAAGCCTATGAAGCGCCTATTCCAAAAAGGTTTAACCAGCGGCTAGAGTACGTGTTTACCAGTGCAAATTTCTACTTTCTTGCTTTGGGTTTTTTAGGTTGTGGCGTCACAATGGCTTACATCGATATACATTTAGTCGCTCAACTCAAGGATATGGAGTTGAGTTCAGGCTTTATCGGCTTGAGCTTAGCTGTATTAGGTGTATCTGAGTTTGTTGGTGGTATTACAGCGGGAATATTGTGCGACCGTTACCCGCAAAGGTTTGTCTTATCTGGTTTCTATCTTCTGCGCGCATTGGCGGTATTCATACTTCTTGCCTTACCGGGTCAAATTGGTGTACTGCTTTTTGCAATCGTTTTTGGACTCTCTTTTATGGGCACCATAGTTGGCACATCGGTGGTTTCATTAAATATATTTAGTAAAGATATTAAAGGGTTTGCCTTTGGATTCGTTTGGCTTTTTCATCAAATAGGTGCGGTTCTGTCGACCCATTTTGGGGCTAACTTGTACGATATTAAGGGAAATTACCAAATGGTTCTATTAATAACGGGGTTCATTGCTGTGCTCTCCGCGATATTGGTTCTTCAAATAAGAATCCCCCCCGCAAGTGGAAAAAATATTTGACATGCGGCCCGTTTAAAATGAAACCCAACCAACCTACACTCTGACCAATGTGGATAACATCAGTTAACCTTTCTGCTCCTAATTTTACCGGAGCACCCGATGAAATCCATTCTCAGTAAACAGCAGTGCCTAGACTGGACTGACGAGCAAGAACAAAGCGGTTTATCTATCGCGTATTTTTGTCGTAATAACACAAACAATGCGGATAATTTTTATTGCCATCGCGGTCAATATCGTAAAATTTCTCAAGATCTACGAGGTTGGTTTCAATGGTATTGTCGATAGTATATGGGCCGAAGACTTACGCCAAATTAAACGCTTTAGAGACATTTAGTCGGCATGCGGGAGCCGTTAGAAAATATTGCGAGCCTCTCGATCACTGGTGTAGAAAAAAGCAACGACAAGCGTTATTACATTGGGCGTATGATTCGAGAAAAATTTGATATAAAGGGTAGCGAGTCTATTTCACTATAACAATGTTGCCTTTTACCTTGCGTAGAGTGAAGTTGATGTCATACAGACCTAAACCGTTAGTTTCTTCGTAGGCAGTAGGCGTTTCGTCTATAATATATCTGATTAGTGATTTTAAAAACAATCCTACCTTTATATCTTGGCTTTTTCCGGAGTGTAAAGCTTCTAATTGTGATGAATCGAATAGCTTAGCGATAGGGAAAGTAATACTTGCATAAAACCCTGTGCTCGTTGTGCCAGACACATCACCTTTACCTACTAGTGTTAATGTGCGGTTAATGGCAGATAGCCAAGTCTTTTTTCTTTCAATGGTAATAGTGTCCATTTGTAGTGTTTGTTTTTTTGAATCAAGACGGTGGTGTTGATAGTGTATTTTTCCGTAAGGATTAACTGTTTTCCATTGGTAACGATTGTCCTTCAGTTTAGTGCATTGTGATCCGATGACTTGTGTTTTTATCGTCAGATTTGTATTCTTTATCGACAAAACTGGCATTCCAATTCGAAGCGTCCCTTGTTTGGATTGCTCATAATCTTTAATTGAATCACAGTGAGCGGCACTGCGAAATTCTGGCTCTGTGATTCCAATAGGAAATGCAAGCTGATGATAGCTGAAGCATAATATAAAAAAAGTAAACAGAGTGGGGTTAAAATAAATTTGCATGGTGTGCTTGAAAATCTATAGGGTTAAGTGTTGATTGGAGAAATGATATTCTGTTTTGCTAAAATACCCATTGAGTTTTTATTCGATGTGAGCCATGCATCGTCTGGTTTTTATTTTAGTGATTTAGTGTATTGTATTTTTCCGTAGTCAGTGGTCTTCTTGAGTCAGCTTAACCTTTTGCCAATGTTTAACTAAAAGTAAAGTAAGATTGTATCATCATTTTTATATGTTAAGGTAATCACCTCGTTCAATGAGTCGGCGTCAATTTTTATTTTTCTCAGTCGCGCGCTAGTTTTCTCGGTAATTTTTTGTTGTCCCGTTTTATTTGCTGATGATAAAAGTATGGTTCCAGCGGTGTGTGTATTTTTATTGTTGCTAGCCACTGCTATAAAGGTTAAAAAGTCAGTTGATTGTTAAATTTTTTCTGGTTTATTAAAGCTTATGGGTTTATAGGTGACAGTATATAACTAATAAAGGAGAGCGTGAGTGCTTTTATAGTATAAGGTGCTACTTAACGGTACTGTACTCTTAGTTGAAATCAACTACCATTCAGTTGGAACG
>JBLHGH010000072.1:0-9137 GCA_047615425.1 Candidatus Latescibacterota bacterium | reverse complement strand
AAAAAAATATGGAAGCGAAAATTCCTCAGGGTGAGGAGGTGTTGTAGAAGCTGTAGTTTATTTGTCGGATGCTTCTTAATGACACAAATAAACATTTTAATACAGATTTATGTCTACATTTCAATCGTTAGGTCTTAACGAGAATTTACTACAGGCCATTACGGATATGGGGTTTGAAACCCCTTCCGAAGTACAAGAAAAAGCAATTCCAATTTTATTAGAGCAGGATACCGATTTAGTATCGTTAGCTCAAACAGGAACAGGTAAAACAGCCGCTTTTGGCTTCCCAATGCTTCAAAAGATTGATGCAGAGAGCAGAACAACGCAGGGGCTTATATTGTCTCCAACGCGTGAGTTGTGCATGCAAATCACGAATGAACTTATAAGCTACGGAAAGTACGTAAAAGGACTTAATGTTGTTTCTATATACGGTGGTGCAAGTATTTCAGATCAAGCACGCCAAGTAAAAAAAGGTGCACAGATCATTGTTGCTACGCCAGGGCGTATGAAGGACATGATTGGTCGTCGTATGATTGACATCTCAAAAATTCAATATTGTGTATTGGATGAAGCAGATGAGATGCTAAACATGGGCTTCTATGAGGACATCACTGAAATCCTTTCACATTCACCAGAAGACAAGAGTACTTGGTTGTTTAGTGCAACTATGCCAAGAGAAGTGGCTACCATTGCGAAGAAATTCATGCATAACCCAATTGAGGTTACTGTAGGTTCAAAGAACGTAAGTACGGCTAATGTTTCGCATGAGTATTACTTAGTGAATACGAGAGATCGTTATTCGGCTTTGAAGCGTTTAGCGGATGCTAATCCAGATATTTTTTCGGTTGTGTTTTGTAGAACGAAACGTGACACTCAAAAAGTGGCAGAGCAACTTATTGCAGATGGTTATAACGCAGGTGCTATCCACGGAGATTTGAGTCAAAACCAGCGGGACATTGTAATGAAACAATTCCGTAGTCGTCAAATTCAAATGATGGTTGCTACCGATGTGGCAGCAAGAGGTATTGATGTAGATGATATTACACACGTAATTAATTACCAATTGCCGGACGAAATTGAAACCTATACGCACCGAAGTGGTAGAACAGGTCGTGCTGGGAAGAATGGTATCTCTATGGTAATAGTATCGAAGAGTGAAGTTCGGAAGATTAAAAGTATTGAGGGTAAGATTCAGAAGAAATTTGAAAGAAAAGAGATTCCGTCTGGAATGGAGATTTGTGAGAAGCAATTAATTCACCTTGCAAATAAAATCAAAGACACTGAAATCAATCACGAAATTGATGAGTACTTACCAAATATCAATGAAGTGCTGGAGTCTTTCAGTAAAGAAGAACTAATTAAGAAGGTGTTTTCGGTTGAGTTTACTCGTTTTTATAATTACTATAAAAAAGCCAAGGATCTAAACGCCGGTGCTGGTGATCCAAGCGGTCGCGAAGCAAACGAAGACAGTGTTCGTTACTTCTTGAATATTGGAGGAAAAGACGATTTCGATTGGATGAGCTTAAAAGATTTCTTGAAAGATGTCTTGAACTTAGGTAAAGATGATGTGTATAAAGTTGACGTAAAAGAATCATTTTCATTTTTCAACACAGATACAAAACATCAAGAAATGGTGCTTTCTGTTTTTTCTGACTTCGAACTAGAAGGAAGAAGAATTAGTGTTGAAGTATCTACAGATCGCGGTGGCGGTGGCGGCAGAGGTCGTGGTGGCCGAGGTCGTGATGGCGGAGGACGTGATGGCGGAGGACGTGGTCGTGATGGCGGTGGTCGTGGACGTGATGGTGGAGGACGTGGTCGTGGTGGAAGCGGCGGCGGAAGTGGCGGCGGAAGCAGAAGCGGCGGTTTCAAAAAACGCGAGGGTTATGGCGGTAGCGATGATAACAAGTCGAAATTTAGCGGTAAGCGTCGTGGAAAAGGTAAACCAGAATCTGGTGGAACTGGCGGAAGAAGGCGTAATGGATAATTAAATCATTGATTTAATTAGTTGATGACTTATTGAAAACTCATTACTCGATGCTCACAACTGTATTTGTTAAATAAATCTCAAACTTTAGGGTCTGATGGCAACTTTGGCGTAAAATAATCGTCTAATGTGTATCTTTACGTCCTAGGCTATGAACAAACTATTTACACTTATTTTTATCCTCGGCTTGACTCTGAGTTTAGTCGCACAAGAGTCGTTAGTGCAACCTCCTGTTATTGAAGGGGCTGTGCTTAATGATGCTAATGATAAAGCGTTAGAAAACGTAAATATTGTCAATTTAAATAGCGTAGTTGGCGCAACTACAGATAAGGACGGTGCTTTTCAAATTAGAGCAACCGTAAATGACACCTTGTATTTTAGTTATCTAGGGTTTAAGTCTATACGCGTTCGTGTTACGAATGACTGGATGAAATTTGGCGATATTAAAATTAAAATGACAGAGCTAGGGATTGCTTTGGAAGAGATAGTTTTAAGGCCAGTACAGCTTACAGGTTATGTTGAGGTCGATGCTAAAATAATTCCTATTTATGATAATTACCGCTATCGAATTTCTGGATTAAGCACTGGTTATGAAGGTGGTAATACGCAGCCAGGAGCTGTTAGTAAAGTGCTTAGTGCAATTTTCAATCCAGCAGATTTCCTCTATAATGTCTTTGGAAATAGGCCCAAACAGATGCGGAAGCTTCGGAAGATGAAAGAAGATGATGCTATTAGGAATTTACTTCAGTCCAAATATGACAGGGAAACACTTATGGCGGTGTTGCAGTTAGAGCGTGTGGATATAGACGAAGTACTCAATAAGTGTAGCTATTCCAAAGACTTCATTCAAACAGCGAATGATCTACAGATACTCGATGCGATAGGCGAATGCTACGAAGAATATCGTATCCTAAATAGAAAGTAATTTTTCTTCAATTACGTTCAAATTTAATATCTTCGAAGAAATAGGGAATCCCATCATGCAAGATATTGTAGCCAATCAACGAGCGTTTTTTAACACCCATTCTAGCAAGGACCTATCCTTTCGAATTACTCAATTAAAGAAATTAGAGAAGCTTCTAAAATCATGTCAAAGCCAACTGGATGGGGCTATTTACGCCGATTTCAAAAAATCTCCATTCGAAAATTTTGCGACAGAGATAGCGATGCTCCTCATAGATATTACGGAAGCTAAAAGACATCTGCACCGTTGGGCTAAGCAAAAAAAAGTAAAAACTAATTTAGCAAACTTTCCAGCTTCAAGTTATATTATACCAGAGCCTTTAGGCGTATGCCTAGTCATTGGGGCATGGAACTATCCTTATTTGATTACCCTTTCTCCCGTTATTGCTGCTATTGCGGCCGGGAATACTGTGGTTATTAAACCTAGCGAGATTTCTTCGGAATCGTCAAAAGTTATTGCTAAGCTCATTAATTCTAATTTTGACCCTGCTTATTTGAAAGTTGTTGAAGGGGGAATACCAGAAACCACTGCTTTGTTGGTGCAGAAATTTGATAAAATATTTTTCACAGGAAGTTCCACTGTCGGTAAGATTGTCTATCAGGCCGCCGCCGAACATTTAACTCCTGTGACCCTGGAACTAGGAGGGAAGAGCCCGGCTATAATAGCTTCCGATGCTAACTTAAAAATGACGGTAAAACGACTCATTTGGGCCAAGTTTCTAAATGCTGGTCAGACGTGTATTGCTCCAGATTATGTGCTGGTGGATGAAAAGGTAAAGGATAAATTTCTTGCATTGGCAGTTGAGGCCATTGCAAAGGCGAAGTATGACATAGACAATGATAATTACACGCAAATCATTAACGATCGGAATTTGAATCGTCTCTCGGCTTTGATGCCAAAGGACAAGGTGTATTATGGTGGTGAAATAGATACGGCGGCTAGAACAATTGCCCCAACTATTTTAACGGAAATTGATTTTACTTCTGAAATAATGCAGGAGGAGATCTTTGGACCAATCCTACCCGTGATTGGGTATACAAATGTTGATAACGCGATTGCCGAAGTGCAACGACTCCCAAAGCCACTGTCTTGTTATACCTTCACTTCAAGTACGAAATTTAAAAAGAAAGTTTTGAATGAACTGTCTTTTGGAGGTGGTACAATCAACGACGCTGTTATGCATATAAGTAACCCTAATTTACCATTCGGAGGTGTTGGTGCGAGTGGTATGGGCTCCTATCATGGTGAGGATGGATTCAAAACTTTTAGTCATTATAAAAGTATTTTAGACAAACCTACTTGGTTTGAACTACCCTTAAAATATGCGCCCTATTCTAAGATGAAGTTGGCTTGGCTTCGACGTGTTATTGGACTGTAACTATGTGGCAAACCATTTTACATTACGGACTGCACCTGTTATTCCCACTAGCGATCGCCATCGTTTTCTTCCGGAGCAATTGGAAGATTGCTTATGTTATCATGTTAGCAACTATGCTTGTGGATTTGGATCATCTATTGGCCTCACCCGTATTTGAAGCAGAGCGTTGCAGTATTAATTTTCATCCGCTACATACATATTGGGCCATTGGTGCGTATGTGCTATTATTGTTTATGAAGAAAACACGTGTCATCGCAGTTGGATTACTGATGCATATGGTAACAGATTTTATTGACTGTCTTTAAATGTGTTGATTATTATCTAAATATTTTATTCATTTTGTGTTTAGTAAAATAGATTTTGGGGCACAGAGAATAGTCATTACTTATGATGATAGGGCTCATTCCTTAGAATTGTAAACCCTCTGTATAATTGCTCCACCACAAATAAACGCACCATTTGATGGGAAAATGTCATTGCTGATAGCGCTACTTTTCCGTTTGCACGGGCATAGATGGCCTCACTAAAACCAAAAGGGCCACCAATCACGAATACTAGGTTTTTGAGTCCGCTATTCATTTTCTTTTGAAGGAAGTCACTAAGCCCAATAGATGTGAATGTTTTTCCATTTTCATCGAGTAAAATAAGATTATCAGTAGTTGCAATTCGTTTAGTTATTTCTTCTCCTTCTGCTTGTTTTTGAAGGGCTTCTGAAAGGTTTTTGACGTTTTTGATATCTGGAATTATGTCTAAAGAAAAAGACACGTAATGTCCGAGTCGTTTGACGTATTCTTCGATCAGAATTTGCAAGTTTTTATTGTCGGTTTTACCAATAGCTAATAAGGTGATTTTCATTAATTTGATTTCAGGAGGTGAAAATACAAAGATAAAAAGGCTTAGTTCAGTCTTCCGACCTCGGTCTTCAAACTTTTTAGGTTATTTTTACTAAAAATTGAGTTGTCATGATTTCAACAAAGAAATTCAACAAAGAAATAAACATGATAATCGCGAATGCGATTCGTGAAGATATTGGAGGTGGTGATCACAGCTCGCTGGCTTGTATTCCGTATGATGCGGTTGGAAGAGCCAAGCTTCTTGTGAAAGATGAAGGGATTATAGCTGGAATAGAATTTGCCAAACAGGTGTTCGATTATGTTGATCCGGGCTTGAAAGTTGATGTACTAATTAAGGATGGTGAAGCCATTAATCCTGGAGATATCTGTTTTTACGTGGAAGGAAATTCTCAGTCCATACTTAAAAGTGAAAGACTTGTACTTAATGCCATGCAACGTATGAGTGCGATAGCCACGAAAACAAATAGCTTTGTAAAATTGCTTGAAGGGACTGGCACTAAGATTCTAGATACCAGAAAGACAACCCCTGGAATCCGAGCTCTAGAAAAGTGGGCGGTTAAAGTTGGCGGGGGAGAGAATCACCGTTTTGCTTTGTATGATATGATTATGTTGAAAGACAATCATATTGATTTTTGCGGTGGTATAACGAAGGCTATTCAGCAAACTAAAGAGTATCTTGAGGAAAACAATTTCGATCTAAAAATTATAGTTGAAGCGAGAAATCTAAAGGAGATTGAGGAGATCTTGACGTTGGATGGCGTTTATAGAATCCTCATAGATAATTTTAATTATGATGACACCCGAAAGGCTGTTGCGATGATAGGAGATACTTGCCTTACGGAATCCAGCGGTGGGATCACCCTAGACACTGCACGGAAGTATGCCGAATGTGGTGTTAACTATATAAGCAGTGGTGCACTTACACATTCCGTTTATAATATGGACCTAAGTCTAAAAGCTGTCTAGATGAGTGTTGAAATAGAGCAAAAACTTTTGAAAATTCCTGTGGTTGGCATATTGGTTAAACTGCTGAAGAAGGTAATTCTTCCGGGCCTTAAAGGCTTATCTCTCTATGACTTATTAGAAATCTATATTTCTGGTATTATTAAAGGAACTTTTTCATCTAGAGCCAGTTCTGTGGCCTACAGTTTTTTTGTTGCACTGTTCCCTTTTCTTCTGTTCATTTTAAATTTGATTCCGTATGTTCCGATTGAAGGCTTTAAGACCCGCTTCTTAATTTTTATTGAAGATTTATTACCTGCTCAGACTTCAGATTTATTTTATCCTGTTATTGTAGATATCGCTGAAAACCCTCGGGGTGGTCTGCTGTTTTTTGTAATTATGTTAGCTATATTTTTAGCAGCAAATGGGGTGAATTCAATTTTCAGTGCATTTGAGTATTCAATACATGTAACAATCAATAGAAACTTCTTTAAACAGTATTTTGTAGCATTAGCAGTGTCTCTCTTTTTAGCATTCTTGTTGTTATTAACAGTGGGAGTTATACTTTATGGTGAATACATCATTAGTACAATGAAGGATAATCACTTTATAAGTGATGATCTTTTTTGGGTTCATATCCTTCAAATAACGGTCTTCGTAAGCATGATTTACATAGCGATAGCCTCGCTCTATTACTATGGGACTAAAGAGGGGAGAATGTCAAGGTTCTTTTCAATAGGAGCAATGGTCACCACTTTGCTTTTTCTGTTAACAACCTATTTTTTTGGGGTGTATATTGACAATTTCTCCACTTATAATGAGTTATACGGTTCCTTAGGGGCTCTTTTAATTATGATGTTATATATTTGGATAAACTCAAATTTACTTTTGCTAGGATTCGAATTGAACGTTTCATTACGGAGATTGAAAGATAAAATTAAACATTGAAAATTAATTTATTAAACGAAAAACATGAAGAAGGTATTATTGATTTTCGTTGCCATATTAAGTGTGAACCTTGCGATGGCGCAAACTCAGGTTGGAGCAGTAACACTGCCTAATACAGTGAACTTTGGGGAGGCGCTTGCATTAAATGGAGCAGGTATTAGAAAGAAGGCGATGGTTTTGAAATTGTATTCTGGTGGATTGTACTTGCCAAGCAAGTCTAAGGATGCAAAAGAGATTATCAATGGTGATGGAAACATGGCGATTAAATTGCACATTACTTCTGGGTTTGTATCTAGTGAGGCAATGATTGATGCGGTTAGCGATGGCTTCGATGCTTCAATGAGAGGAGATACGTCTTCATTAGCTTCAGAAATTCAAACCTTTATAAGTTTCTTCAGTCAAGAAATTGTAGAAGACAATATTTTTGATATTACCTACCAGGCAGGAAAAGGTGTGGTTGTTTACAAAAACGGAACTGAGCTTGGAACCATAACCGGTTTAGGTTTTAAAAAGGCGCTATTCGGAATATGGTTAGGTTCAGACCCAGCAGATAGCAAGTTTAAAAATGCCATGTTAGGTAAATAGTGATCTAGTAAATGAACAAACTCACAGTTGTTTGTATTCTTTTTTGTTTTGTTTGCTTCAGAAGTGTGTCCGCTCAGGATGTCTTCGGAACCTGAAAAACCGTTGATGAGGTTTATGGGGAGGTAAAGTCAATCGTAGAAGTCTATGAAGAGAATGGCAAGCTTTATAAGTGTTATATCACTTTATAGGATTCGGATAAACTGAAGGTGCGAGGCTATATTGGTTTTTCACTATTAGGTCGCTCACAATATTGGTCTCGAGTTGATTAAGGTATTGTTCATAAATTAAAGTAAAGGCTGTTCATTAATTGGAGAGCCTTTTTTAGTTTTACGCTTGGAGCATAAAAAAGAGAAGAGGGAAGTGATTCGTTACAAAGAAATGTAAAACTCAAAGTGTAAAATGTAAAAGTTTAAACCAAATTTGCAATATTCTAATAATCTAACATACTATAAATCTAAAATACCAGCCGATTGTTCTTCATAGACGTTATACTGCCCATTCCTCTCAAACAGACCTTCACGTATAGCGTGAATAAGGATGAGGCTGCTTTTTTACAAAAGGGATTCAGAGTAGCTGTGCCTTTCGGAAAAACCAAAATCTATACTGGCATTGTGTATCAGGTTCATAATCAGCCGCCACAGGGTTATGAGACGAAAAGCATTGACCATATTTTAGACGAAAGCTCGTTAATTACAGAATCCCAGTTAAAACATTGGGAGTGGATGGCTCGCTATTATATGTGCACCTTAGGTGAAGTGATTAAAGCCGCGCTTCCAGGAGTTTTTCTGTTGGAAAGTGAAACTATTGTGAGTCTTGTTTCGGGTTCTTCAGAAGGTGACACGAGCTTTTCCGATGAAGAATTTATGGTATTTGAAGCGCTTCAGCTTCAGTCCTCGTTGCATATTAATGATATTCGTTCCATTTTAGACCGAAGCAACGTTGTAAAGGTGTTGCATGGCCTCATCGAAAAAGGTGTGGTAACGTTACAAGAGGAGGTTTATGAACAGTACAAACCGAAGATGGTGCGCTATATTAAATTAGCGCCAGACTATTCCGAAGAGGAAGCGCTACGTGTGCTGCTCGACGGAATGGAGCGTGCACCAAAACAACGCAAGGTACTTATGACCTTATTCATGTTGCAGGCACAATTAAAAAAGCCAATTGATTCAACGTTACTGCAAAAACGAAGTGAGTCTACTGCGACCGTTCTTAAAACACTTATTGATAAGGGTGTTTTAGAGGAATATTACGTTCAAAAAGACCGGATTACCTATGAAGGCGATGCTCCTTCAGGCGTAAAAATGCTCAGCGACGCTCAAGAACAGGCGCTTCAAGAGATCCAGGAATCGTTTAAGACACAAGATGTAGTTTTATTGCATGGTGTAACTTCAAGTGGTAAAACCGAAATATATGTACAACTTATTTCAGATGTATTGAAAACAGGGAAACAAGTCCTTTATATGCTTCCCGAGATTGCGCTTA
>JBLHGH010000071.1:0-9149 GCA_047615425.1 Candidatus Latescibacterota bacterium | reverse complement strand
GAGAAATACGTGAGACAGGAATGCGAGCCATTTACGGATGTGCCTATTGTGTTTGTATCTGTTTTGACGAAGCAACGTATTTTTAAAGCAATTGAAACTGCGGTTGAAGTGTATAAAAACCGAAGTAACCGTATTAAAACAAGCGTGCTTAACGATACAATGTTACCTATAATTGAAGCAACTGGGCCGCCACAACATAAGGGTAAATACATTAAAATTAAGTATGTAACGCAACTGCCAACGCCTTATCCAAGTTTTGCCTTCTTTGCAAACCTTCCGCAGTACATAAAGGAGCCATATAAGCGTTTTATTGAAAATCAACTGCGTAAGGAGTTCGATTTTCATGGAGTGCCAATTACTATTTATATTCGGAAAAAATAGCTTCTGAATCGAGTTCAGAATGACAGATTTATAAGATAATAATTTGATTGCCCTTGCCACACCGAATTAGATTCGGTGTTGATGCAGCACTACCAACTTCCGCCAGCGCCTCCACCTCCGAAGCCACCGCCGCCAAAGCCGCCTCCGAATCCTCCTCCGCCGCTGAATCCTCCGCTGCTGGAACCACCTCCATGACCACCTGTTCTTCCCATATTGGACAAGATGATTACGTCTAGCAGGCTATAGCCTGTTTTACGACCGCCGCCTTTGCCGCCGCGGCCATTTTTATTGGATCTGAAAACAATGATGATGATGAATACAATAAGGATGATGATGAATCCGTAGTTACCGAAGTCTTCTTCTTCGTTGAAGTCGCGCTCTTCGTTAAATTCTCCTTGGAGTGCTTCGAAAATGGCATCTGACCCTAGGTTTAAGCCTTCGTAATAGTTTCCTGTTTTAAACTGTGGGATTATTATGCTATTGATAATTTGCTCCGTTGTGCGGTCGCTCATGCGGTACTCAATACCGTAACCCGTATTGATGTCTATGTTCCGATCGTTACTTGCAAGCAGAATAAGGATGCCATTGTCCTCGTCTTTTTGTCCGATGCCCCACTTTTGGCCCCATTTTGCTCCTAGCAAGGAAAGATCTTCTCCTTTGCTGGTGCTTATAATAGCAACTACAATTTGTGTTGAGGTAGCATCTGCGTAGCCAATTAGTTTCGTCTCTAAGGCAGCTTTCTGTGATGATGAAAGTAAGTTGATATAATCATAAAGCGAGGTTTGCTTCTCGGGTATTTCGGGAATATCAAACTGTGCGGTTGCGCTTTCAGAAAAAAACATAGCTAGCCCGAAAAAGCATGTTACTATGTATTTCTGAAAATTAATAATCATAAGTGCTTATTGATTTAGCCAATAGAAATGTCATCCGAAAGCTCGTTGCCATCTTTTTTGTTATACGGAAAATGTTTTTTGAGCTGTTCCCCCGCCTTAAGAATTCCATCTACAAGTCCTTGCTTTATATGTCCAGAAGTGAAGTGCTCAATAATGGCGTCCTTAGTGCTTTCCCAAAAGTCTGGAGGGACAACATCATTAATGCCAGAATCTCCTAATATCACCAATGTTCTGTCATTTACGGCGATATAGATAAGTACACCATTGCTCTTTTTAGTGTTGTTCATATGAAGAAAATCAAACACTTCGGCGGCACGATCAAACGCATCTAGTTTGGTATGCGCTTCTAGATGTACGCGAATTTCACCAGAGGTTTTTTGTTCCGCTGTGCGAATAGCTTCGACTACTTCAGCTTCTTCAAATACGGTGAGGAAATCCTCAGCTTTTGATTTCCCCATTACTTTCCGAAGTCAAATTCAACCGTAGGTGCTTTATCCGTTCCTTCATCTGCTTCGAAATAAGCCATTTCTGAAAATTCACCTATAAACGTGTTTATCATATTGTTCGGGAAGGTTTTTATATGCTTGTTGAAAGGTTTTACCTCATCGTTAAAGCGGTTTCGCTCCACATTAATGCGGTTCTCAGTGCGTTCCAATTCGTTTATTAACTCCTTGAAGTTTTCATTGGCTTTCAGGTCTGGGTAGCGTTCAAATACGGCCAAAAGACGCGAAAGGGCAGAGGTAAGTCCCTGTTGGGCTTGCTGGAATTGCTTTAATTGTGCTGGGGTAATATTTGATGGGTCAATCTGAATTGAAGTCGCTTTACTACGCGCTTCAGTAACCTTTATTAAGGTTTCTTGTTCAAATTCTGCATAGCCTTTGGCTGTACTAACAATATTAGGAATTAGGTCCGCACGTCTTTGATATGAGCTTTCAACATTGGCCCATTGTGCCGTTGCATTTTCTTGAAGATTTATGCCTGTGTTGTAGAATTTAGGTCCGATAATGAAACCCAATAAAACAAATACTCCAACAAGTCCTAGAATAATAAGGAGTGTTTTTTTCATGGTAAAATATTTAAAGTTGGTCTTTAATTTTAAGCAGTTCAGCTTTCACTGTTTCCAATTTACGGACTATCTCAAATTTGCCTAGTGTTTTTTGTTTGTTTTCTTTTAGATGAGTCTTGGCTCCGTCTAAGGTAAACCCGCGCTCCTTTACTAGATGATAAATGAGCTCTAAATTCTTCACATCTTCTGGAGTGAATTTTCGATTACCCTTCGCATTTTTCTTAGGTTGAAGTACGTCAAATTCCTTTTCCCAAAAACGTATTAAAGAGGTGTTTACCTCAAAGGCTTTGGCTATTTCGCCAATACCATAATATCGTTTTTCGGGTAAATCAATGTGCATGTTTAGCTATTATACGTGAGATAAAAAGTGTTTTGCCATACATTTATAATTAAGTAGGGTTAAAACTTTGATGAAGTGAATTTACAACAAATACCACAAATTTGCATGACACCGGGACCTCTTTCAAGTTCAGGAGCTGCTTTTTTAATCAAGCGATTGATTTTCTTGTTGGGAGGCCCTTAGAATATTCGAAAATTCTTCAGGCGAGAGGTTTCCGTAGTAAAAATTAATAGGATTGATACGCTCACCATCTTTAAAGATTTCATAATGCAAGTGAGGTGCTTCGGATCTACCGGTACTTCCAACAAAACCAATTAAATCACCACGTTTAACGCGTTGCCCTTTGCGCACATTGTACTTGTAGAGGTGAGCATATAAACTTTGGTAACCGTAACCATGATCAACACGAATATGCTTTCCATAGCCTGAAGCCCTATTATCTGCTCTACTTACTTTGCCATCTCCGCTTGCGTACACTGGTGTGCCACGTGGCGCAGTGAAATCCATGCCAAAGTGCATTTTACGGGCTTTCGTAAACGGGTCTGTTCGTCTACCAAATCCAGATGCCATACGTGTTAGATCTTCATTGTTTACAGGTTGAATAGCAGGAATTGCCTCTAAAAGCTTTTCTTTTTCTTCGGCTAAATCGGCAATTTCATCCAATGATTTAGACTGAACAACAATTTGCTTTGTCAAAATATCGAGTCTTCTACTTGAGGAAATAATCAAACTAGAGTTGTCAAAACCTTCCAGATTAGAATATCTGTTAACACCTCCAAAACCAGCTTTCCTTTGTTCCTCGGGAATGGGATTGGTTTCAAAATAAACACGGTATAGGTTATTATCTCGCTCTGCTACTTCTGCAAGAACATATTCTGCTTGCGACATTTTTTTATTAAGAATGTCAAACTGAAGTGACATATTAGCCAATTCTCGCTTCATTGTTTTTTCTTTCGGAGTTTCAATGTAAGGGATGTTGAGATACAAAAGAAGCAACAGAAAGCCACTCAAGATCATTCCCATAAGACTGAGTACGAAGATGCCTAAACGGCGACCCTTTTTCTTATCAATTTTTCGATATGAAAGTGTTTCACTATCGTAGTAATATTTAACCTTAGACATACGCTAAAAAAACTTATTTTTGCTTGTTGATAGGTGGTGTTAAATGTAGTAACGTTTAGCAAATATAGAAATTGTTTTCGGCTTAACATTATCACAGGTAATTACGTTAAAAAAAGTATAGATGGAATCGCGCGAAATACGCTCACAGTTTTTAGAATTCTTTAGGTCAAAATCACATGATATTGTGTCTTCAGCGCCAATGGTGTTGAAAGATGACCCAACGTTGATGTTTGTGAACTCTGGAATGGCGCCATTTAAAGAGTTTTTCCTCGGAAATGCGACACCAAAAAATGTACGTCTTACGGATACGCAAAAGTGTTTGCGTGTTTCCGGAAAGCATAATGATTTGGAGGAAGTTGGATATGACACCTATCATCATACCTTATTTGAAATGCTCGGGAATTGGAGTTTTGGAGATTATTTTAAAGAAGAAGCAATTGCTTGGGCTTGGGAGTTATTAATTGAGGTCTATAAAATTGATAAGGATATTCTCTATGTGACAATTTTTGAAGGTAGTGATGATGCGGATAACTTAGAAATGGACCATGAGGCCAACGATATTTGGAAAAAGTATATTTCTGAGGATCGCATTCTAAAAGGGGACAAGAAAGATAATTTTTGGGAAATGGGCGATCAAGGGCCATGTGGTCCTTGTAGTGAGATTCACGTAGACATTCGTTCTGCTGAAGAAAAAGCAAAAATAGACGGAGCTGAACTTGTTAATAAAGACCACCCTCAGGTAGTAGAGATTTGGAATTTGGTTTTTATGCAGTACAACCGTAAGGCTGGTGGTGCTTTGGAAAACTTACCGCATAAGCATATCGACACAGGAATGGGCCTTGAACGTCTCTGTATGGTTTTGCAAGACGTAAAATCTAATTACGATACGGATGTTTTTAAACCACTTATTCGTGAAATAGAAGCGATTACCAATAGTTCCTATGGAAAAGATGATAAAGTTGATGTTGCCATTCGGGTGATTTCAGATCACGTTCGTGCTGTGGCATTTTCTATTGCAGATGGTCAACTACCTAGCAATACAGGTGCGGGTTATGTGATTAGACGTATTTTGAGACGTGCCATCCGATATGGATTTACTTTTCTGGATATCAAAAAACCGTTTATTCACAAGTTAACAGATACCTTAACGAAACAAATGGGAGGAGCATTTCCTGAGTTGGTTTCAGAAAACAACTTGATTAACAATGTTATTCGAGAAGAGGAAACTTCGTTTTTACGCACCTTGGATCAAGGCTTGGTATTGCTGGATAATGTAATCGAGTCTTCCGAGACAAAAACAGTTTCGGGAAGCAAGGCATTTGAATTGTACGATACTTTTGGATTTCCAATTGACCTTACGGCGTTGATTCTAAGAGAACGCGGTTACCAATTGGATGAAGCTGGCTTTGAAGCTGAACTTCAGAAACAAAAAGAACGTTCACGGGCAGCAACAAAGGTGGCTACTGGAGATTGGGTTGTGCTTTATGATGATGCCGAAGAAGAGTTTGTGGGCTATGATTATTTAGAAACCGATGTCAAGATTACACGCTATCGAAAGGTAGAAAGCAAGAAGGACGGCGAGATGTATCAGCTTGTGTTTAATCTCACACCGTTTTATCCTGAAGGTGGTGGTCAAGTAGGTGATAAGGGATATTTGGAAGCTTCTAATGGAGAAGTGGTTTATATAATTGACACTAAAAAAGAGAATAACCTCATAATTCACTTTGCAAAGAATTTACCGCGTAAAGTAGATGACACACTGAAGGCTGTAGTGGATAATAAACAACGTTTTAGAACGGCATCTAATCACACAGCAACGCACTTACTGCATCAAGCACTTCGGAATATATTAGGAGGGCATGTGAGTCAGAAAGGCTCTATGGTTCATAGTAAGAGTCTTCGATTTGATTTTTCACATTTTAGTAAGGTAACCGAAGAGGAATTAAGGCAGGTAGAAGACTTTGTGAATGCCCGAATTAGGGAAAGTATTTTATTAGAAGAACGAAGAGGTATCCCACATCAGCAGGCCCTCGACGAAGGAGCTATTGCACTCTTTGGTGAGAAGTATGGTGATTCCGTTCGAGCGATTAAGTTTGGTAAGTCTATGGAACTCTGCGGAGGGACGCATGTAGATAATACCTTAGATATTTGGCATTTTATTATTACTTCGGAAGGTGCTGTTGCCAGTGGTATTAGACGTATTGAAGCTATTACTGGAGATGCTGCTAAGAAACATTTTGTGGATCGCTCGATTGCGTATGCATCGGTTCAAAAAAGCCTAAATAACGCCCAGGACCCGGTTAAAGCCGTGGTGACTTTGCAAGAAGAAAATAGCGCGCTACAGAAACAAGTGCAACTGCTTTTAAAGGATAAGGCTAAAAATATTAAGGGCGATTTAAAAGACGAAATTACCCAGCTCAACGGTGTGAATTTCTTGACTAAAGAACTTGATTTGGATGCTAGCGGACTCAAAGACTTAGCTTTTGAATTGGGTGGTGAAGTTGACAACTTATTTATATTATTTGGTTCTAAAAATGATGGCAAGGCCTTACTTACTTGCTATATCTCTAAAGAATTAGCAACAGATAAAGGTTTGGATGCCGGTAAAATTGTGCGTGAACTCGGAAAACATATCCAAGGTGGCGGTGGTGGACAGCCATTTTTCGCAACTGCAGGAGGAAAGAATCCAGACGGAATTGAAGCGGCTTTGGAAGCAGTTAAAGGATATTTAAATTAGGTATTCAACTTGAGTTATTGCAATAGCTAGAATTTGACGAATTATATCCACTGCCAACTGAATACTGCCAACTGATACGATGAAACTAGAAACAACCATACCATTACATCCAGAGCGGAATCAAATTGATTATAACTCAAAGGTGTTGTTATTAGGGTCTTGTTTTGCTGAAAACATTGGTAGAAAGTTAGACTACTTTAAATTTCAAGATCTTGTAAATCCATTTGGCATTATATTCCATCCCGCAGCTATTGAGCGCCTTGTGATACGTGCAATCAATAAAGAGGTATTTACTCCTGAAGACATTTTTTTTCAGAACGAACGCTGGCATTGCTATGAGGTACATTCAGATTTGAGTGCTTCAACCGAAGAGGCGCTACTTGGTAATTTAAATACTGCGCTAGAGCGGTTAGACAGCGCCATTAACAGTGCCTCTCATATAGTGTTTACCTTCGGAACGGCCTGGGTGTATAGGCATATTGCAAGTGACACTGTCGTTGCCAATTGCCATAAGGTTTCGCAGAAGCAGTTTTTAAAGGAATTACTTTCAGTGGAAGAAGTTTCAGCAAGTATAGATAGCACAATCACCTTGATCCAGTCTGTAAATACAGCGGCGGTTTTTATAGGAACTATTTCTCCCGTGAGGCATATTAAGGATGGTATTGCGGAAAATGCAAGGAGCAAAGCGCATCTTTTAGCGGGCTTGCATGAATTAATTGAGCCAAAAAAAGGGATTCATTATTTTCCTTCATATGAGTTGATGATGGATCAACTTAGGGATTATCGTTTTTATTCCGAAGATCTTATTCACCCCAATAAAACGGCAATTGAAATTATATGGGAAGCCTTCTCTGAAGTTTGGATAGATCAAAATACTTCAGAAACACAAAAGGAAATAGGGAATATTCAGACGGGTTTAGCGCATCGACCATTCAATCCCAAAAGCGAGTCTCATCAATTGTTTTTAGTGGGTTTGCAGAATAAAATCACCACGCTCCAAGAGCGATTTCCACATGTAGCTTTTTGAATATAGTCACTTTTCATATTGGTTAGTGTCACCTTTCAGGACATCTTTGTGCCTGTATTTAGTCAACATAATCCAAAGGGGTAATTCTAGCATTTAATGTGTTCTCTATCGAGTAGCCTAACGCTAGCAACTCTTTTTCTGAATTTGGTGAGGAAATCAATGTAATCGCAATGGGTTCGCCTGAGGGTTCATACCCCATTGGCAAAGCAAGGCAGGGATGTAGGCCAACAGCCGCGAATGCTGCGTGATAATTATTAATTGATAAAATCGCGTCCAATGTATTGGTTACCATGGGTTCTTGGAAGTATGCGTTGCCATCAATTAATAAAGTTTGTCTAATTTTTTCAAAGACTTCTATAGCTGTGGTATCAGCCATTATACCTTCTAGCCTTCCTTGACCATATGGCATTAGAAGTACGCTATCTTTTAGATTGAATGCTATAATATCTTGCACCGAAGTGATTTTATTTGAAGACCGTGTATATTCCCTGATGTACTTCGGAAGGTCATCTTTCATCTCTAAATTTAGGAGTGTCATAAATCCGTTAAGAGATTTCTCAGGCAGATCAAGTGGGACTAATGTTGCTCCATTGGCTTCGAGCTTTTTTATAGTTTCAGCATAAATTGTATTATTCATTAAGTCTTTAATGACACCTAACCTTTTACCTTGTAAATTTTCATTTTTTCCCTCAATAAAATAAGATGTCATTTTTGGTTTGGTTGCATCATCATCAAAATCTCTGCCGGCCATTGCATCCAGTAAAATTGCATTATCTATTACGTTTTTGGTCATGGGGCCAGGAGTATCTAACGTATGTGAAATAGGTACAATGCCGGACCGGCTCAAAATGCCAATAGTTGGCTTTAAGCCTACGATCGAATTTTGTGCTGATGGAGAAAGAATAGATCCGGCTGTTTCGGTTCCAACAGCTGCTACGGCATAATTGGCTGCAATAGAAGTTCCGCTTCCAGCGCTACTTCCGCCCGTTTCGAAAACACCTCTGCCATATGGATTCAAGGTCTGTCCACCAACAGCACTATAGCCAACAGGACAACCAGAACAGAAGTAATATGCCCATTCGCTTAAATTTACTTTGCCCAATATAAGCGCCCCGTTATCTATGAGTTTAGAAACAATGAATGCGTTGTTTGAGCTCTCCACACCTGTCATTATCGCTGCCCCAGCCGTAGCTGGCATTTGGGTCATATTGATATTGTCTTTCAGTAAAATTGGCATCCCAAAAATAGGATGTTTCATCGCTTTTTTTCGAAATTTATCTCTAGATCTTGCTTGACCCAGAACGTCAGGATTTAACGCAATAATGGTGTGAAGAGTCTTTTCCGGGTCAAGTTCGTAGGTGTAAATTCGTTTTAAATAATAAAGAGTAAGATCCTCATAGGTAAATTTTCCTTCGGCAATATGTAACTGAATTGTTGGGATATCCTGTTCAAAGATCATTGGATGCAATGCAGCATACCTTTCCTGTGAAAAATTAGAGACGGCCTTGAATAGTTGTTGAAAGACATCGTTTTTATCTAATAGCTTTGATTGTATCAATGTTAGTTGCATCCGTTTTTTCTCA
>JBLHGH010000070.1:0-9282 GCA_047615425.1 Candidatus Latescibacterota bacterium | reverse complement strand
TGGGACGATAGATCCCTTTTAACAGATAGCACAACAATTGCTGCTATTCGAGAGGTTGTAAGCCTTTGCGATCAAGGGAAATTACGCTGTGCAGAGCCAACAAAAGATGGATGGCAGGTGAATGAATGGGTTAAAAAGGCGGTGGTTTTATATTTTCCAATTCAGAAAATGGAAACAATGGAGGCTGGTATTTTTGAATATCACGATAAAATTCCACTAAAGAAAGGTTATAAAGAACTTGGCATACGTGTTGTTCCAAATGCCGTTGCAAGACACGGTGCTTATATATCTAGCGGCGTTATCCTGATGCCATGCTATGTCAACATTGGCGCCTACGTGGATGAAGGCACAATGATAGATACTTGGGCAACGGTTGGAAGTTGCGCGCAGATTGGTAAAAATGTACATTTAAGCGGTGGTGTTGGAATTGGTGGCGTACTTGAACCTCTGCAAGCTGCACCGGTTATCATTGAAGACAATGCTTTTATTGGTTCGAGATGTATTGTTGTTGAAGGTGTTCGTATAGAAAAAGAAGCTGTTCTAGGCGCCAATGTAGTGCTAACGGCATCAACCAAAATTATTGATGTCACTGGAGACACTCCTATTGAACGTAAAGGCCTTGTTCCAGCTCGTTCTGTTGTAATTCCTGGGAGCTATACAAAGTCCTTTCCAGCCGGCGATTATCAAGTACCTTGTGCCTTGATTATTGGGACGCGTAAAGAAAGCACCAACAAGAAAACCTCATTAAATGATGCTTTACGCGAATACAACGTCGCGGTTTAGGTAATTATTTAATTGTATAATGAATTAATGAAATACTAGGCTGAAAAAAATACTTGTCATACAGCAAAAAATGATTGGCGATGTACTTACGTCAAGTGTTCTCTTTGAGGTGCTTCGGAATGAGTACCCGCAGGCAGAACTTCATTACCTCATCAATACACATACCCACCCCGTCGTTGCAGGGAATCCTTATATTGATGATTTCGTGTTCTTTTCATCAGCAATGGAGAAGAGCAAATTGGAGTTTCTGAAACTCCTTAGGAAGGTCAATAAAGCTAACTATGATGCCGTTATTGATGTCTACGGAAAATTGAGTAGTAAGCTGATATGCAAATGTAGCCATGCAAAAATTAGAACTGCTTATGCAAAAAAAAGCAACAGTTTCTTCTACACACATAGTGTCGACCGACTAACAAAGCCCGCTAATAATAGTAGTTTGGCAATTGAAAATAGACTGCGACTACTAGCACCATTGCATATTTCCTTCCAGGCTGTTCAACCGAAAATATACCTTACAAAGCACGAAATAAGCCACGCGGCTACCGTTTTAATGGGTGCTGGAATCTCAAAAGAGAAACCTGTATATATGATTAGCGTTTTGGGCAGTAACGAAACAAAGACCTACCCTGCCAAATATATGGCGAAGCTTCTTGACGTCATAGCGAATGAGCAAGCCGAAGCTCAAATACTATTCAACTATATCCCAAATCAAGAAAAAGAAGCACGGGCCATCTATGAACTCACATCAGAAAACACACAGCAACAGATTTTCTTTGATGTGTTTGGAAAAAATTTACGTGAATTTCTAGCAATTACAGAACATTGCAACGCCCTTATCGGTAACGAAGGCGGTGCTGTAAATATGGCTAAGGCGCTTAACATACAGACCTTTATAATTTTTTCACCACATATGAACAAGGCCAATTGGTTTGGTAATGAAGAAGCCAAAACGAATGTGGCAGTGCATTTATCTGACTTTGTATCACACGAAAAAGAAGACAGGATTCTAGCTAAAGCAGACCCGGAAACCTACTATTTGAAATTTAAACCTACCTTTATCGCACCGCTTTTAAACAAGTTTTTACGAGCCTTGTAATGAAATACCGATTTCTTATTTACATATCGTACAGCTACTCCATTCCTATTGGGAACCCTTTAGAGGATGAAATCTATAGCCGTGGGCATGAGGTACAATGGTTTGCAGATGAAGCTGAAGGAAAGGAAAAGTTAGCGTCCAAACAAAACGCGCTATCAACAATAAAGGATGTTGTAGCCTATAAACCTCATATAGTCCTAGCGGCAACGAACATGGTTCCTGATTTTATCTCAGGCCTAAAAGTTCAGGTATTTCATGGCTTTTTAGCACAAAAGAGACCCTCAAAGAAACACATATTTAGTGAATTCAGAATTCGTGGTTTTTTCGATTTGTACTGCACGCAAGGTCCAAGTACTACCAACATATTTGAACAACTAGAAGCCAAACACAAACACTTTAAAGTGATTGAAACCGGTTGGAGTAAAGTGGATGCATTGTTTCCCTTGACGTCTGCTTCAGAAAATAAAAAGGAAGGCATTCCTACTATTATGATTGCCTCCACCTTTACTGAACGTCTTAGTTTAGCCTATAATGAAGCTGTTTTTCAAGAAATTAAACGTTTGACAAAAACCGGTCTTTATAGTTTTAAAATGGTACTTCATCCAAAGATTCCGATAGAAATAGTAGCAAAATGGAAGGGCCTTCAGAATGAAAACTTTAAGTTTTATGATACAACACATCTGATTCCCTTATTTAAGCAATCTGATGTCCTATTTGCTGATACAACCTCGGCAATTCAGGAATTTTTGCTTCAAAAGAAACCAGTTGTAGCTTTTAACCATACTTTTTCGCATAATTATTTAATTCACACCCACCAATCTAAAGAAATTGAAGGCGCTATAAATCAAGGACTTAAACCGCCTCTAGAACTAATAAAAAACATAGAAACCTTTATTTCTCAGCTTCATCCATATTTTGATGGTAAATCGAGCCAACGTATTGTAGATTCTTGCATCTATTATGTACATGCTGACAAAAGTGATCTAAAACTAAAACCGCGTAATTTGATACGAAAATTTAAAATAAGAAATCGTCTTGAGCATCTCACGCTCGTTACAGACCGTGAACCCTATACGTTAAATCCTATTGAAAATTTTGATACAGATGACAGTATGAGGGCAAAGATTACCGCTATTATTCCAACTGGAAATGAAATTCACAACATTGAAGAAGTTATAGCATCAGTAAGTTTTGCGGACGAAGTCTTAGTTGTAGACAGTTTCAGTAACGATGGTACTTTTGAAAAATCACAAGCGTTAGCGACAAGAGTAATTAGACGCGATTACCAATACTCAGCTTCGCAAAAAAACTGGGCAATTCCGCAGGCAAAACATGACTGGGTACTTTTAGTAGATGCAGATGAACGCGTAACACCCGCACTTCGTGACGAGATATTAGCCATACTTGAGAATCCCCCAACGGATGATACTGTTGCATATTGGATGGGGAGAAACAACCATTTCATGGGAGAACCCGTGAAACATAGTGGCTGGCGAAATGATGGAGTGATTCGTTTGTTTAAACGTGATCATGTTAAGTATGAGGACAAAAATGTTCACGCAGAAATAATCGCAGATGGTGCTGTTGGCAAACTAAAAAACAAGCTGTATCACAACACCTATATCACGCTTGACAAGTATTTGGAAAAAATGAATCGTTATGCATGGTGGCAAGCGAAGGATTATGATAAAAAGACTGGACGCCTAACGCCCTATCATTTCTTTATCAAACCGTTTTGGGGTTTCTTTAAACACTATATTATTCAGGGTGGTTATAGAGACGGAGTTGTAGGCTTAACTATTGGCTACATTCAAGGATATACAGTGTTCATGCGTTATGCTAAATTGTGGTTACTCCGAAAAAACAGACACTAGTTTCTCCAAAATAAATACGTGTCTTTAATATGTTTTTTTCTGTAGAATTTCTTCTGAAAT
The DNA here is from genome assembly GCA_047615425.1 of Candidatus Latescibacterota bacterium. GTDB lineage: Bacteria > Bacteroidota > Bacteroidia > Flavobacteriales > Flavobacteriaceae > Patiriisocius. Next base: position 5,469 of record JBLHGH010000070.1, on the reverse strand, counting down.
ATCTGTGTCCTAGACCACATTAATCCATAAATCTCATCATAGGACCAAGGCGCTAGCTTCGCATATTCATCACTCATAATAGCAACCATATCCTCTTTCGAAGTAAGTCGAGTGAAATTTCTGATTCGCTCTTCAAAATTTAAGGTTTTGAAATCCATTCGATTTAGATCAACCAGATAAAAATCATAAGCATCTCCTCGTTTTACAATTAAAGTATTCCCAGGTGAATGATCCTTAAAGAGTATTCCACTTTCATGCAAATCATACGTAAAACGTGTAAACTGCCGCAGGATATTTTCTCTATCTGGATAATCGGGCTCCCTAATTAGTTCCCGATAGGTTAAATCTGCATCTATAAAGTCACTGACATAGTAACTTTTTCCGAAAGTTAGTAATTTTATTTCCTCTAAATATGCAATCGGTTTAGGAGTACCAATACCGTTGTTTAATAAAAAGGTCGCATTATAAAAGGAACGAACAGCCTTGGATTTACGAAAGAACCGATAAACAATTTTATTAATAAGGTTAGGAACTTTAAACGCCTTAATGGTAACTAACTGATCGCCAAGCTGAAAGTTTTTAATGGTGTTCCTATCACCTTTTCCAACTTTTTTACCACTTTTATGAAAACCAGCGATTAGCTCAAGGATTTCCTTTTCTTCAAATTTAGATGCAGGTGAAAGATGTATATTCATTGTTATTTTAAAACGCTAGGACAAAAGTACCATTTTAATTTTTCTACGCGACAAACCCAAAGTCCACTTCTAAAATTGTGCTATCTTTGTGCAAGCCTTTTTGTATGAAATCAGTCTTTCTAGAATCTCACAATATAAAGAACCTCAACTTTGGATTCGGGCAGTTTAACTACCATTTAATTAAGGCGCTTTCCAAATTAGCATTAGAGGATTACAATATTACCCTTCATGGTAAAGATACTACATGGCTGAAACAAGAATACCGGGATGCTTTTAGTTATAAGCAAAGTTATTCCATGAGGCGTTATCCTCCCTTCAGAATACGTAAGAAATACGATTTATGGCATTCTTTGAATCAGAATATCAAAATTGAACCCTATCATGATATTCCGTATTTATTGACCGTACACAATATCACCCACATTAAAAATCCAGAAAACTATATGCATGAAAAAGTGCATCAACGCTTTCAGGAAAAGTTAAGCAGAAGCACGGAAATCACATATATCTCCGAATATGCAAAAAGCTCGACACATCAGTTTTTTGAAGTGCCAGAAGTTCCAGAGCATGTTATTTACAATGGGAATCCAATGTCTGACACGACGATTTCAGAAGGGTTTCACCCCCCTTTTGAAACCTCAAAACCTTTCTTATTTTCTATTGGACAAATTACGGGAAGGAAGAATTTTATTTCTATTGTTCGGATGTTACCGTATTTGAAAGACTATCAGCTAATCATTGCCGGTAAAAATATCACATCCACCGCGGAAGAATTAAAAACGGAAGCTCTTAAATTAGGAGTTGCAGATAGAGTTCATTTAATAGGCACTATTTCTGGTGAAGCTAAACGGTATTACTACGCTCATTGTGCAGCCTTTGTTTTTCCATCCTTACGAGAAGGCTTTGGATTGCCAGTTATTGAAGCGATGCTCTTCGGCAAACCTGTTTTTACATCGAATAACACATCACTGCCAGAAGTCGGTGGGGATTTAGCGCACTATTGGGACCACTATGACCCACAATATATGACAGGTGTTTTTGAAGAAGGCATGAATCATTTCGCTGATAATTCAGAAGTGCTTCAGAAAAAAATGATAGCACGTGCAAGGAGTTTTAGCTGGGATAATGCAGCAAAATCTTATGATGATGTTTACAAATCAATAAATCGCAAGTAAATGATTTTCAATAAATTAAAAGCATCATTACAACGAAAACAGACCCGCCGACAAACGGTTACAGCCATTCTTTCGAGTGAGCAACGTAATGATTATGTAGTGAACATTCACAGATTGGACACCAAAAACATTGGTGACTACTATTGTGCGCCGCACCACTATTTCGATGCTCTTAAGGACAAAAAGCTTGATATTTTCGACAATAAAAATCAGGATAAGGCGGTCACAACAAACTTTACAGATACCATAAGCAATAATGCACTCATCATTGGGGGCGGTGGCTTATTAAATAGAAATGGCTTCAAGCTGCAAATGAAACTTTTTGAAACCCTCGCAATTAGCACGAATAAAAAAACAGTGCTTTGGGGCGTTGGTCACAATGAAAAATCCCCAAAAACCTATGGGAAAGTAACGCAGTACAATGTAGATGTAACTAAGTTCGGACTTGCCGGAACGCGAGATCTATCCATGCCAGGCGATTATGTGCCATGTGTAAGTTGCCTGCACACAGTTTTTGACGAACCTTTTACTGAAACTGAAGAAGTTGGCGTTATTTTCCATAAGGACACGCTAAAAAAACCACAAATCACACAGCTATTTGACGGTATTCCAAGCACTTCAAATACTACGGACTTAGAGGAAATGATTGCGTTTATTGGGAAATGTAATACCATAATTACCGATAGCTACCATGCCATGTATTGGACTATGTTGCTTGGAAAACGTGTTGCTGTGATACCAAATTCGTCAAAATTTTATGACTTTAAACATACGCCTATCTTCACTAATTTTGAAGATTGTATGAAAGACGCAAAGAATACCCAAACCTATACCGGAATCTTGGAAGAGTGTAGGGAAATTAACCACGCTTTTTATGAAAAAGCGGCAAATTACTTAAACTTGTAGTATGTACGATGAAATTAACAAAACACTGGAGGTCTTAAAACGCGGCGGACTTATACTTTACCCTACGGATACCGTTTGGGCTATAGGCTGCGACGCTACACATCCTGACGCCATCGAAAGAATCAATCAACTCAAAAAGCGTAGGGATAACAAATCCTTTATTTGTTTAGTCCACGATTTTAAGATGTTAAATCAATTTGTGGAAGATATCCCAGAAGTTGCTTATGACATCCTGAGATACGCAGAAAAGCCTACAACGATAATTTACGACGATCCTATTCGTGTGGCCGAAAATTTAATAGCCGACGATAACTCACTTGCAATTAGAGTGGTCCAAGATGATTTTTGTAAAAAGCTCCTCCGAAAATTTAGACGCCCAATTGTAGCTACTTCAGCCAATGTTGGAGGCGCAAAAACACCTACCAACTTCAAAGAAATAAGTAAAGAAATTTTGGACGGCGTAGACTATGTCGTAAATTTACACCGGTCTAAGAAGTCTGAAAAACCATCGGCTATTATTAAGCTGAAAAACGATGGAAGCGTTACTGTAATAAGAGAATAAACGTAATTACTTTGATTTAAGTTGACACGAACACCTTGTTTTACGCTGGCGCAAATATTTCACTTATAAATAGCTATTTTGATTTTGGATGACCTCATCTATGTCGTAAATTTGCACTGAGCTTAGAAGCGCTAAGGCCGTGCTAGTATTTGAATAATATATCGGTGAATTTGTGCCAAACACTATGAACTACAAATCCGCATTACAGAACAATATTTTTAGAGTGGTATCACAAGCGGCCTCCAACCTCAATTTGGATAGTTATGTGATAGGTGGCTTTGTACGTGATTATCTACTTAAAAGAGGCGACGCAAAAGACGTTGATATAGTTGCCATAGGAAGTGGAATTGAACTTGCTAAAGAAGTATCCAAGCTCCTGCCAGGAAAGCCAAAGGTTTCCATTTTTAAAACCTACGGAACGGCCATGCTAAAAACAAGTGGCATCGAACTTGAATTTGTTGGGGCTCGTAAAGAATCCTATTCCAAAGAGAGCAGAAACCCAGCCGTAGAGCACGGAAGTCTTCAAGATGATCAAAATAGACGTGACTTTACTATTAATGCGCTTGCACTGAGCCTGAATGTTTCGGATTTTGGAGCATTATTAGATCCTTTCAATGGCGTACAAGACTTGAATAAAAAGATCTTACGAACGCCACTTGATCCAGACATCACCTATAGCGATGATCCATTACGTATGTTGCGGGCGATTCGCTTCGCAACGCAACTCGACTTTGTCATTGAAAAAGCCTCACTTGATGCTATCTCCAAAAACGCAAAACGTATTGAAATTATTTCAAAAGAACGTATTGTGGATGAAATCAATAAGATTTTAGCAGCCCCCATTCCCTCAAAAGGCTTTGCGCTATTGCATAAAACTGGCTTGCTTCCCCTTATTTTTCCAGAATTAGTTGCACTTGAAGGCATCGACGAAATTGAAGGACAACGCCATAAAGATAACTTCTGGCATACATTAGAAGTTGTTGACAATATTGCTGAGGCAACCGATAATCTTTGGCTCCGATGGGCCGCACTTTTACATGATATTGGCAAAGCCCCCACAAAACGTTTTGACAAAAAAATCGGGTGGACCTTTCATGCGCACGAATTTGTAGGATCAAAAATGGTCTACAAACTCTTTAAACGCCTTAAAATGCCACTAAACGACAAGATGAAGTTTGTCCAAAAAATGGTGCTGATGAGCTCACGCCCCATTGTGCTTGCTTCTGAAGTTACAGATAGCGCTGTGCGCCGTTTGGTATTTGATGCAGGTGATTTTGTGGAGGATTTAATGATACTTTGTGAGGCAGACATTACCACCAAGAATCCTAAGAAATTTAAAAAATATCACGCTAATTTTCAGCTGGTTCGAAATAAAATTTTTGAAGTTGAAGAACGAGATCACGTTCGAAATTTTCAACCTCCCGTTAGTGGTGAGGAGATTATGAAAACCTTCGGCTTAAAGCCTTCTCGAGAAATCGGACTTATAAAGGACGCAATCAAAGAAGCTATTCTTGAAGGTGATATTCAGAATGAATATGAAGCTGCAAAGAACTTTATGCTTCAGAAGGGAAAAGAAATTGGATTAACCCCAGTATGATGGAAAAGCTAGTCATAGAAACAGACCGACTGATACTTCGCCCCTTTACAATGGACGATGCTGCCGCTGTTTTAGAGTTTTCTTCAAATCCAGAAGTGCAAAGATACACAGGCGATGTGTTGAGAACTACACTTGCCGAGGTGGAACATGTTATCACAAATGTTTGGCTTAGCGATTATACCAAATATGGTTATGGTCGTTTTGCTGTTATCCACAAAACCGATAACAAATTAATAGGCTTTAACGGCATTAAGTATCTAGCCGATATCAATGAAACCGACTTAGGGTATCGCTTTTTGCCTGAATACTGGAACAAAGGTCTTGCAACAGAATCTTCAAAAGCGATTGTTGATTACGCATTCAGTAATCATAAATTAGACAAACTTATTGGCTTTGTGATGCCAGAAAACCAGGCATCTGCAGTGGTTCTTAAAAAATTAGACTTTGAATTTTCTAAACTTGCCCCCTATCCTGGAGAAGACGAAGATGGTGATTTAGAATGGTATTATCTAACAAGAGCAACCTATGAAAGAC
>JBLHGH010000069.1:0-9309 GCA_047615425.1 Candidatus Latescibacterota bacterium | reverse complement strand
ACCATAGGTCAATTTTTTGGTATCAATGATTGTAATCAAAGGATGCGTTGGTTTTTCCAACCCCATACCTGATAGAAGTTCATTTATTGACTTAGAATGAATTATATTTTTGTCCATATTATTACTTTTGACAAAGCTAAAAACAGCATTTCAATTCCTATAACACAAATCCCTGATTGGCTAACACGATTTGGTTTTAATGGTAGCTAACAACTGTGTATGTGCACCAAGTGTGTTACAAGTTGTTGTCTTTTGCCATCAAATATAACCTTTTCTGGTTACACACTTTTGACCTTGATAATCTTCAATAAATTACCAAATCACAATGGTTTATGCCCGTTGAACAAATGTTTATAAACGTTTGGAAACGATTTATTGAGTGCTCATTGTTGTTTCTGCAATATCGTGAAAAAATACCAGAACCTGCGATTGACTTTTAAATTAATATAGACATTCAAAAAGAGGGTAGGAGTCTTTGGTTCAATAATTACCCTTTGGTATTAGCAAATCTAGTTCTTTGTATATTCTCTATTTCCCCTTATTTCCCCTATTTGCTAAAAATAATTTGACCGTTAATTCTGTTAAAATTAACAGGGTATACATCTCGGTTGTGAAATGCATCATAGTGAAGGTATATCATGATTATACTTGAATTCCGTGCTTCTTCCGTTCATCCCTTGGAAATGGACCAAAAAAAAATGCCCTTCATATTGAAGGGCATAAATATAAACCAGGAGTTATTAAGGCTGGAAAATGTTTCTCCTAGAATTTACTTCTTCTTATTAAGGGCGTCTTTTTTATTAATATCTACTGAAATACGGGCGTTCATTCTTCCAATTGTATCCTTTATCACAGATTTTATTTCATTGGAGGCATTGGTGAAATTCATATTTTTATAATCATTATTTACGGCCAAAACATCAAGTGTTGATTGATTCAGATCTCCTAGGTTTATCTGGGACGTACCAGTTTCAGAGATGTATACTTTGTATAAGAATTCCTTTTGACTTGCAGTTCGTGATTGTGTTTTTACTGCATTTAGGAAATTAAAATTTTCACTACTGAACTCTAGTTTGCATTGATCTTTAAGTTCTTGTTTCAGAAGTGGTTTGCTCATGATATAATCATAATCTCTTTTTTGAGATTGCGTTAATTTCAGCCATAATCTTTCTGTTGTTGTTAAATTTGGAATACTTTCCGCTCTTGTTTGGCGATCTACCTCATCTTTAGCTTTCGAATCCTTTTCTCCAGTCAGTCGATCAGCCTTATCTTCTTTTGAAACCTTTTTTGCTTTATCAGTTGTTGTTGATACATTGTTCTTGACCGGGCTTGTAGTTGATCCCTTCAACTGACTAGGAGCCGCTGCTGGAGTAGTTCCAGGTGTTGGAGTAACAGGTGGTTTTACAACGGTAGAAGATTTGCTATTCTTAGTTCCGTTTCCGTAATTGACATCTTTTTTATCTTGATTTCCACTAATAACTGGTGCATCGGCATTGTTACCAGAGTTCTTATTATCTAGCGCTTCCTGCTGTTGCGGAGATCGAGCAGAACGTATCTTCATGTCTTTCTGATTATCATCTACCAACATTTTTTTTTCTTCTTTAGACAGTGGTGTACCTTTCTTCTGCTTTGCCTTTGCTGCTTTTAATTCGTTAGCCTTTTTTTTAGCCGCAAGTTCGGCATCCTTTTTTGCTTTCGCTGCAGTTGCTTTTCTCTGTTTTTCTTTGAGTGCTTTTGCTTTTTTCAGAGCGGCTAAATCCTTCTTTTGTTTAGCTATAAGATTGTTGTTAATGAAAACATTACGTTTAGCATTTATTTTAGCTGGTGAGGCCTTCTGTTGCTTCATTTTAAGCAGGTACTTTTTCTGTTGTGGATTCAATGGTTGCTGCTGTGCAGAAACTGACACCGTGCAAAAACAAATGATCGAGAGAATTAGGATTAATTTTTTCATAATTATTTTTTATTAAAAGGTTTACTGTTTAATGTCTTTATTCTAGTTTGACTAAATTTATTCAATGGTTATTTTTCTGATTGCTGAATTGGTAAGTACAAATAAGTTACTTTGGCTATCTATGACAATATCATTGATGAAATCAAAAGTTGCATCTAGTCCATCTCCGTTTTGAAAACCGTAAGCTTCACTTCCAGCTATCGTAGTTACTTCTCCAGATTTAATCATTCGAACGCCTTTGGAATTGTAGTCTGAAAAATAGACCACGCCATTGTCATCAAAAACTAAATCTCTAGGATTCTGATAAGTACAAGCGTCTAGGGGACCATCCACAACAGAATTCACGCCTTCTATTCCGGAAACTGTATTAACAGTGGATGAGTTAAGGTCAATTTTTCTGATTTTATGAAAAGGATCTAACTCTGTAAAGTATAGATCTCCATTGACATCGGAAGCGAAACCTGTTCCAAAACCAATAGTGGCTGTAGTAGAATCTCCATCAATAGAAGTATCCTCTCCAGTACCAATAAAGTCTGTAAATTGGCCGAATGCACTTAACTCATCCAGCACGAGAATTTTCAGTGCCAGATTATCATAGGCGTAAATCTTGTTGCCAACTTTTTCGATTGAAAAAATGTTTCGTGAAATATTTTCAGTAGGGTTTAATGGAGTACTTATTACTGGATTTTGATTTGCGCCACCTCGATAAAGTGAGCCTAAATTGAGGTCACCTACGAAATAGAGTTGATTAGTGTTTTGATCAATAATCATATCAGCTATATACGTTATGATAGGGCTAATATTCACTGTAGCAACCTCTCCCATAGATTCTCCATCGAGATTGGTTACTGGGTTGACTTTTCTTATCAAAGCTTCGGTATAATCCATAGTCCAATCCGATACAAATAGGTTGTCATTATTATCAATCACCATTGCGCTAGGGGAAAAGAAACGAGGGAAAGTGTCGATGCCATTTTCTAATCCATTTTCACCTATCATGCTTCCAGCGTAATGGGAAACGGTGTATATAAAGTCATATGTGAACGTAGGGGCGGGGCCACTAAAATCAAGCTCATCATCAACGTCAACGGTCACAAGACCAGTCCCACATTTCAATGGAACAAAGGCTCTTATCATTTCCGTGTCTCCGGATAGAATGGAATCAATTGCAACCTGTACACCATTGATTTGAATAATGTTTGCACTAAAGTCAGGATTGAAATTGGAACCATGTATGGTTAATATTTCTCCACCCTTTGCATGATATGGTTCCAAGTACTCAATCCGTGGACATGCAGGGCATGTATCATCTCCTTCATCATATTTTTTGCACGAGCTGGCGAGTGCTAGTGCTAAGATCATTAGTAATAAAAGTGCATAATGCTTCATGTCTAAATCGGGTTTAATTATTATAAGTTGTGATATCGATAAGTTTTGTCCAACTCTTTTGAGTCGTCCATTTTGAATAAGACCGGGATCCGTCTTCTCTAATTTCTATCACTCGGTATTTATAAGGTAAATTCATTTTTACCGCATAAGGGAAATGAATGCTGTGGTAATATGAATTGTCATAACTGTAGAATGCAACTTTCTGTTTTACGGTCTTATTATTCATGCCGGTTGCCTCTATCTCTATGCTTTTGGCGTATAAATCATCGGTATCTTTATTGTTAAAATCATAGCAGCGTACCTCAAGAACAGCAAAATCTGGTGGTACACGAGATTCATTGATATCTATCTTTACAAGCAAGTCAGGGTATTTTTTGGCATCGAAATTAAGGGCGCTTGAATTAGCGTAAACAAGTTGATTGGTTTCCTTTATTGAGAGACTATCTGTGGCCTCTTTATTTGGGGTAAAAACGTCAGTAAGAGAATCCGAATCAAGACCAGTTGAAGATACACTCAACATCGCTTCAGACTCTCTGAGATGACATAAGCTATGATATTCATAGCTGAAGCTGATTATTGTGTTCCCACTTTCCAAAGCGTCCCAAAAAAGCTGAGAGGTAGCATTGTCCAAACTGACGGTAAACGTTTTCTTCTGCCATGTAGACAGTCCTCCATCTCCTTCTCCATTCTCATTGTTCTCAATCTGTCCATTGATTTGTCCACTGTTGTTAGAATCATCCACAGCGGCATAAACCAAGAATGCATTTACATCAGAAATAGGAAGTGGGCTAAACCTTGCATTTTCATTTGTTCCCATGGCCATGCGTATAGCATCTAGCTCAAGCGCTTTAACAGTCTGAAAGTTAACCGCTACTTGAAGGATGCTTTTGAATAAAAATTTCCCTTTATCTCCAGTGGCAGCGGAACCGCTGTAACGCATCTGAAGAAATTTAAATTCTGGTTTTCCTTCATTGTTTTCGGAGATTAATATGCCGCCTGGAGAGTAATAGTACTGGTCTTTGTTGTCGTAATCTTTATAGATTTTTATCTCACCGATTGTGTCCACATATTCCAAATCCAAAATAGCAAAGACTTGTGTATTACATAGCATGCAACACAAAAGGATTCCGAATCCTATCAAAGTTTTTTTTATGGAAATATCTGTTTTCAATCTATTCTTATTATTTAGTTCCAGGGAGATTATCACCGAGGGAGTTTTTTAAAACACCTTTATTAATATAGAGTTCAAGGTCTTTGGATGATGTCCAATTATCACCTTCATACGTTTGTTCTTCATTAAGCATGATGATTTTATATTCATAGCTTAGATCTTTTTCATTCCACACATAAAAAGGGCCTGCTTTTATTTCTGTATTGTCTTTATCGATCATAAAAGAACGCTCCATTTGCATGTGTCCTTTAGGGTCGAAGAAACGGGAGCGAATGACGACCTTCATAAAGTTCACGTCATATTTTCTGATCATACCCATTGAATTAAGACTGATGGATCTTACTCGGTCATCCGAGGATCCACTACTTATTTTTTCAATCACATTTTCAGTGCAAGAATTACAGGGGAGAAGATCATAGTCGATCCATATTTTTTTCACGCGTGGATCTGTATCTATCCATTGAGGAATTTTGCTTCCATCGATCTTCATTTTTGAACGAGGCAACACTTTTTTGTTTCCAAGACTATAGGAGTATACACATGGAATCATATTCCCATTCACTTCGTTCATGATCATAACGTGCAAGTAGCTAACTTCAATAGGGAAGGGGAATTCATTGGTCAGAGAAGTGGTTTTGTATTGCGTGTTTTTCAGATTTATTTTTCCAAAATTAAAATCATTCGCTAGACCAATATTTATCGGAACTGAAAAGCCAGATTGTTCATCTCCATTTGCCTTGAAAGTCATATCTCCCGCAATGCCTACACCTTGACCTAGAGCAGTTAGAATTTCGTTCGCTGCATCGGTATCTGTAGACCATGAAGCGTTGATCGGATCATATATTGAAGATGAATTGGAGACATTGATCTGGTCCGAGCTCATTCCATAAAGACTTTGAAGACTTCCTTGCAATGAAATCTGTGGGGATTGAGGCAGTATTGGATTAAGCGCTGTGAACTTAATGTCTGAATTGTTTTGGCAGTAAGCCGCAAGAAATTCTTTAACGAAATTATTCTCTTGAGTTGATATTCCAGAGGATAGAATAGCGTTCATGTTAACCTTTCCATCTTCACCCGAGATACCTTTTTGGTAAAGCGTCTTGAAGTCAAAACCTTTCTTTTTATTCCAATTGAGATTATAGGCAGTTGGTAGGTAATAGAAAACGCCAGAAGCTGGGTTTTTATCAAAGTAAATATTTGATAATAGTATTGGTGAAATATCAGCGGGGTTAGAGAAGTTAACATCAGAACGAATCATGCCAAATAATGATATGGCTTGATTGGTCGCTCCAAGCGGGTATGTCTCAATCGAGTCATTTGATAATGCAGTTTTATTGTTCAAATTGCCGTTTGACGAAGCACCATTGGACGCTATTTGCGTAGCTGACATTCCTCCAGGCACAGGAAGTAATGCTGAGTTTTGGAGACGTGCAGCTGATTTATATGGGACAGCGGTAAGTGCAACCGTTATGGTTTCATTTCTCGGGATTACTTTCCAATTTTTTGGAGTAACGAAGCAAAATGTTTTTCCTTCTTCTGATCCCGAAGGTTGGTATTGAAGTTTGATATAACCAGTGTTTATGATCAGGTTAGGACTCAACCCCACCACATTTAGTTTGCTATGAACATCCAGTAGTCCTGATGAACCAGAGATTTTTAGCGAAAATGTTTTTATCGCTGATTGTTCCTTGCCTTGTAGATCAACAAATAGGACTTTTATATTTCCCGCACTCATGCCTGAGAAATTTATTTCTCCTCTAAATTCTAGTTCTTGATCTTCAATCACGGTGAATCGATCTATGCTTGGAACTTTAACGATAGGAGCAGAGCTGGTTGAAGGAGGAGCTCCCCATTGTGGTAGTCCTTTCCCCCTCAATTCTTTGTTCATATTTCTGAGAACATCCTCATTTGATCCAGGACATTCACGGAGTTCTCGGTTCTTTAGGCCACTGAAATTTTTGTTTTCCTGCGCTTCCGTTTGCAAACTAAATGCAAGGAGATGCGTGCAGATAAAAACTTGCAGCAACCTTTGTTTGTATGAATCTGATTTCAACATTTATCTTTAAACCTTTAAGTGGTTAATTCGATCCATATGATATGGAGAAAAATAAATTATCGTCCAGGACTTGCTGGTTATTGTATGCATAGCCAACAGCAAAATCAACTTGATTGGTCACATAAAATCTAACCTCTGGTGTTATGATAAATAAGTTCGGATTTGGCAGTATTCCTTTCTTGGTGGTGTAATACAGATTGTATGAAGTTGTATTCATCACTGAAAGATAAGAACCAGATATTCTGAAGGCGAGATTCCCCACCATTTCCTTCCTAATGTCCACTTCGGATTTAGTTTCCGTAGCAGATCGTGCTTCCAAAAGAGGGATTAGGTATCGGACATCAAACGTGGTCTGAAATACAGGGATCAGGAATTCCTCACCTGCCCGTCTGACGGGTGTGTTTATTAGTTTCATTCCGAAACGAAAATCTGTTTGGAAACCTTTGACATCTCTTACTGAAGCGTCCTTGCCATAACCAAAGTAGGCTGTTTTCGATAAGGAAAAATTCAGTATTCCAGCAAACTGACGCCTAAGGTCATTTCCAACATATTCTACCGTGTCAACAGGTGAGACCGTAGGTACAGTATTAAGCACATATAGATCCCAATAGTTTCCTCCTCCTTTCCCTAAGTTGAATCCAAGGTGATAGGTCTCCGTAGAGATCTTGGGAGCAGTTCCTGCATAACCGGATTTAAACCCACCGAAAAAATTGCTACCCTTTTTTTTAGGTTCACCTTCGGTTATAACTTGATTGGTAGAATCTGCAATTGCTATGTTAGATTCTTCTTCTTGCGCTTGAAGATTACTATTACCGAACAGAAAAGCCAAGCAGAGAGAAAAGAAAAGTAAGTTGATTTTCATGGTTAGATTGGGATTGTGATTTATGGCTATTTTACTACTTGCTTTTTTTTCCAAAAATATCCTTGAAGGCGTCTAGAACTTGTCCTCCAGTTACCTTACCATTGGTGTCGGGTGGTATGATTCCATTGGCTTCTTCTTTGGCCTTTTTAAATATGGCTGAGGCCGTATCTGTGAACCCCTCAGGGATGCTTGCGTATACATAGTAGTCGTTAATCTTGGAGCTGAAAGAAGTTGCAAGTTTTCCTGACACTTTGTGATTGTAAACCAAACGATAGGCATATCCTTTTGTATCTCTATCCATGAAGATTTGTTGAGAGACGATATCATCTTTCTTGGCTATTGAAATGGGAATATTTTCCTCTACCTCTTGACCAAATTTTGAATAACGTACTTGTAGAGTTACGCGACTTATTTGGGCCGCTTTCATTTCTTCCGGATCTACTTCGAATTCAATTGTTTTTGGCTGTAAAGGGGGAAGCAATGTAACACCTTCCCATTTCCCTTTGGACCATTGCGGTGAAGCAGGATAAAGATTTCCTCCTCGAAGACTCCATTGCACTTGGTATTCGTAAGCCTCAGGATTTTTGTCCTCACCTCTAGCATATTGCATGGATGCCTGTATTCCTTTTTCATTGAAATACTGCAGATCCATGGTCACACGGTCTTCGAAGTTATTTCCTGCAGATCTTTTTTTACGTGCGTTGATGGTCACATAATTAATTTCCTTCTCGAACATTTCCTTTGCTTCCAAATCCATGATGAAACGGATGTCTCTATGTTGGAAGAAGGGATCGTTAAGATTGATTGTGTTGACACAATTTTTATTGTCTCTAACACCATTGTACCAAGAAGCTAGATTACCTACGATGCTCACATCTCTTTGAATAGGCAAGGCATAGTCAATATTGACAACTTCTTTTTTTCCTTGAGATATTTTCTGCTTGAATGTCTTTTTGATGGTTACTGTTTTTGAACTCTTATTACTGCCACCAAAGAATCCTATGATTCCTGATTTTACATCATCTCCTGTGCTAGAAGTATAGCGGTCTGCATTTGCATTACTACCTCCTGTTATTTGCGGAATATCAGGTTCTTCAGAAGCTACCGTGAATTGATTGATAAACATGGTTAGAAAAGCCTCTCTTATCTTATCCATTCGAGCATCAGTAATTCCAGATTCACGAATATCCATATAGATATACTTCTTCGACATAAGCGAGTCCGTTAGCTGTCTAAATTCTTCTTCTGTTGTGGTATTGGTGTCATCTTCACCACTACTGTCATTCCACCATGCAGTTTGATTTATTTCATGCTCATTCTTATAATCCAGTTCATCAAGATATTCTCTTGTTCGCTCCCAGTCGTAAACAAACTTTGCCTTGAAGGCAGGCATAATGGTTGTGAATTTATAGTTCAGTGAAATAGATAAATCTGAAATTGATTTAGCTTTTTCGAAAGTCGATGATAACAATTGCGCACCTTCGGGTGTCAGTCTTGTAGCTACGGCAACCTTACCTCCATCCAACAAAGGAGCTCGGCCGTTCACTATTGAAGTTGCTAATGAATTATCTGAAAGTGTGGCAGATATTATTTGAAAAGAACCACCTTTTTCATCCGGTTGCAATTGAATTTGACTCTTCAAATTGGCAAGTTTATTCCCTGAAGTCATTTTTATTTTAGCTTCAGCTTCTTGTTGCTGAGCATCAGTCAAGCCAAATTTCATTAAAAAGTGCATGATGGCGCCACTGACACCTGTACTGCTTTCTGTAGTGAATTTGGTGAATAAAAATTCAGGCACGCCATCAGCTCGATTGCTTAGTCTTAAGTTGGTAGGCAGGTAGTAGTAGTCGTTTGATGTATTTTTAGTTGGGTTTCCGTCA
>JBLHGH010000068.1:0-9484 GCA_047615425.1 Candidatus Latescibacterota bacterium | reverse complement strand
CCGAGCCATCAGAATCAGAATCAGAATCAGAATCGCCTGAATCTGTAACTAACCACTCACCTATATACATATCGCCAGCTTGCTCTGCTACAATAGTTCCATCGATATTAAATTCAAAGGTGAAATCTGCATAATTAGATGTTTCATCATCTCCAGAATCAACATAAGAAGAGACATACCAAGAACCGGAGTTAACCAATTCTTGTACTTGATTCGCACTTAATTCATCTTTATTATCGCTGTCAGAAGCAGATGAACACGCTATTAGAAGTAAAGATAAGCATACTAATGACATAATTTTTTCAATTGACATTTTCATAAGGGGTATTTATTTTAGATTTAAAAATTTAAGAACCGGAAACTGCAGTAGATTCATTAACCGCAACTAAACAATCATTCAAGAAGAATGAATATAACCACTAAAGCTTCCGGTGTCTTCACTATATTAATTTTTCACAAATTTTAAGGTGTCTTCTATATTATTGTTGCTATCTAAAGTCACAAATATGATTACATCATCTGTTTGACTTAGCACTTCATAACGGTCATCGTTAGCATCACCTATAGGACTATCCATATCGAATTCAAAGTTTAATTCATCATCATCTATGGTCACAACCCATATACCCTCAGCGGTCTGAGAACCTTTTGTTGCGTAGACGGTTACACTTTCAATGAAGCTAAAATTCCATCCAGAAAAAACCGCTGTTTCATCATAACCATCAACTAAGTACTCAGCAATATACCAAGTTCCCGCTATCAATCTATCTCTTAACACTTCGATAACAGGATCCAAGGGCGTTCCTGTATCAATCTCACAATCAACCGCACTAAAAGCCTCGGCTAACTCTTGATTGTTCTTCAGCTGTATTGTTTCGCCATCAATTACCAATTCCATCGGATAATCAATGGCTATAGAAATATCAGTGGTTAAATAATTAAGATAGGCAAACCATTCTTGGTTGTTCTCCAAAGTCACACGTCCCGTTTGTTCATTAGCTGAATCATAGGTAAAACATGAAATAGGATAATTAAAGTCAACACAGATGTAGGTATCCTCAACTAAGTTTTGGCAATCTTCAACGGCCTCGAGCAAATCCTCCTGATCATCAATTTCTTCTTCGTAATAATCTTCGAACCGCAATGTAATAGGAAAGTTTATCACTAGGGTATCTGTATCATTCGGATATAAATCCCAAATGGCCTTAATAATCAAAAAGTCATCCAAGGTTTCGACCACAACTTGTTGATTATTGGCATGTACGGTTACCGGTAATACAACCGACGTACAAGGACTTCCATCAACAATATCGTCAACACTTCCATTAACCTGAGACGCACTAAGCAACATGCGCGCTAATTGAGAATTAGCGGTTATTACTTCTTCTTCGTCTGTTTCGTCAACTAAAACCGCAGCTTCTTTTTGACAAGAACACAGCAATACTGTTGCAACGAATAACAATATCACTGTGTTTCGAATTCTCTTTTTCATATTCTTTTAGTGGAATCTTCTTTATTAATAAACAACTACTAATTAAAATACCCTACTTCACAATATTAATTATTTTTTAAATAGCTTTATAAAAAAATCCTAGCGCACTTTGGAATTGGATGAAAACACCTGTAATGAAAGTATCTATAGCTCCCTTTTTAGGGATCTAGGTAAGCCCGTATACAATTTTATTTTCTTCAAGTGTGGTAATGAAGCGCAGGCGCATGACCTGGTCCAAGAAGCTTTTATTAAATTATGGCAAAATTGTCAAAAAGTCCCACCTACAAAGGCAAAATCCTTCTTGTATACAGTTGCTTCTAATATGTTTTTAAACGAAGTTGCTCATAAAAAGGTAGTTTTAAAGCATGCCAAATTGCAATCTTCAAATACAGATTTTGAATCTCCGGAGTATGTTTTAGAAGAAAAAGAGTTCAGTAAGAAAGTTCAAAACGCGATTGCCAACTTAACCGAAGGACAGCGCACGGCTTTCCTTTTAAATCGAATTGATGGCAAAAAATACAAGGAAATTGCTGAAATTTTGGACATTTCAGTGAAAGCGGTCGAAAAAAGGATGAGTCAAGCTCTCGCAGTTTTAAGAAAGGACTTAGGGAAAATTTAAAAAAAAGTAGGGTTTATTGAAAGTAAACTGTTTTAAACCTGAATGAATCTAAATGATGGAACTGGATAAACTGTTACATAAATACCTTGAAGGAAATGCTACAAGCGATGAGATGGAGCGTCTGAAATCAGATACTCAATTCGCTACGTACGTGCGTATTTCTGAAAAATCGGCTACTTTTAAAACGCCAGATTTTAATAAAGAAAGCACCTTAAAGGCAATAAGCGAACATACTATAGGCGGCCCTAAAGTAAAACAAATTAACCCTGTCCATAATCTTTTAAAATTTGCAGCCCTCATTGCTGTTATCATAGCGAGCTTTGTTTTAATAACTTCTTTAGACACTACTATTCACACAGACACAGCGCAAAAAGAAAGCATCAAACTCCCAGATGCCTCCGAAGTCTTATTAAATGCCAACTCAGAACTTGTCTATAATAAGGGAAATTGGGACAATGAACGATTATTAAAACTTAACGGAGAAGCCTATTTCAAGGTTTCTAAGGGAAATACCTTTAGTGTTAAAACGAGTCAAGGAACTGTCACGGTTCTAGGCACAGAATTCAATGTTTTTTCTAGGGACACTATTTTTAATATTGCCTGCTATGAAGGTTTAGTCAGCATACAATTTGATGGACAAACCATAAAATTACCCGCCGGAAACAAACTGAAAATTGAAAATAGCAAAATCGTTCTTAATGTCCAAAGTACAAGCCTACGTCCTGTTTGGACAGAAAATGAAAGTAGTTTTGATAACGACGCTTTGAGCACTGTCTTAAATGAGTTACGAGCACAATATCCGATAAATATTACCGCACCAACCTATATCAATACAAAACGTTTCACTGGTAGCTTTACACATACCAATTTAGAAAATGCACTTCGAGCTATCTGTGCCCCATTACAACTCGAATTTACGATTGATAGTAATCAAGTTCGTATTTATGCAGAGAGCGAAGAATAGCATAAAAAACATATTGCTCGTTTTCGCGTTTGGCTTATTAAGTCAATCTCTCTTCAGTCAAGAGGCTACAGAAATACCCTTATCCGACATCTTACAGCAAATTGAGAAGCAACACCAAGTACGTTTTTCGTATGCCCCTCAAGTGATAGCAAACCGGAAGCTTGACACACCTCCTAATGAAGCTTCTTTAGAAGGTAAATTGGTTTATTTAGAAGAGATTACCGAACTTCAATTTAATTTAATAGACAAACGATATATAACGATTATCCCAAAAGAAAGCCCCGTGCGCTGCGCCACATTAATTGACATCCAGAGTGGTTTAACCATAGAAGGAGCAACCGTATACATTGATCAAACAGCGGTTGTAAACTCAGATGATTTTGGACTATTTTCGCTACCACGTAACCTAGAATCAGGAACTATTACGATCTCACACATTGGTTACACTTCAATCAATATCGCCCTGTCTCAACTTGGACCAAATTGCCCAAAAATAATGATGCATGAGCACGTAACCGCTTTAAACGAAGTAGTACTCTCTCAGTTATTTGTGAAAGGAATTACGAAGAAAAATGACGGAACCTACGCTATCAATACAGCTAATTTTGGTTTACTACCAGGACAAGTAGACAATGACGTATTGCAAATTGTGCAATCGCTCCCAGGTGTTCAAAGCATAAATGAAACGGTTTCAAACATCAATATTCGAGGAGGAACTCATGATGAAAACCTCATCTTATGGGACGATATAAAAATGTATCAAAGCGGGCATTTTTTCGGTCTCATTTCTGCCTTCAATCCTGAAGTCACGGAACAGGTTGTAGTTCATAAAAATGGAACTCACGCCCGTTTCGGAGAGAGTGTCTCTGGGGTTATTGATATGCGCTCTCGCGACGAGTTAACAGATAGTATTACAGTATCGGCTGGTATGAACCTTATTAATGGAAATGCCTTTATATCCATTCCTATTACTAATAGATTCGGAATGCAAATTTCAGGAAGACGCTCTATCAATAAACTTTTTCAGACACCTGTCTATAATAATTTCGCCAATCGAATTTTTCAGAATACCCAAATAACCAATACTACCAATCAACAAGGCGAAGCAATCATTGAGTCTGAGGAAGATTTTAATTTTTATGATTTTAGTGCCAAAGCACTTTGGACACCTTCAGAAAAGGACAAAATAAGTCTCAATTTTCTAACGATAGATAACGCATTGAAATTTACCGAAACAATACAGGAGTTTTCATTTTCTACTACAAGTGATTTGCAGCAAAGCAGTATTGTTGGAGGATTATCTTGGGATCATATTTGGAATGATAAGGTGCACACCAAAATCCTTGGTTACGGAACGTATTATTTGCTAAAAGCGACGAATAAAGATGTGTTTACCGCGCAAAAAGTATTTCAAGAAAATGAAGTAATTGAAAGTGGTTCCAAGCTGGATATCGACTACGTGATTTCAAATAAAATTAGCTTGGAAGGCGGTTATCAGTTTACTGAAACGGGCATTTCGAATACCCAGGATGTGAATTTGCCAAGATTCCGAAGTTTTGTAAAAGACGTCATCCGCACACACAGTGTATTTGGCATGTTTCATATTGCCACCAATGATGACAAGACCAACTTCGCTGGTGGCCTGCGCGTAAATTACTTTGGGAAGTTTGACAGGATTCTCTTGGAACCGAGACTACAAATACATCAAGCCTTAGGCAATGGCTTTTCAGCAAATATTTTAGGTGAATTTAAAAGTCAGAGTAGCACTCAGCGCATTGATTTCGATAGCGATTTTTTAGGTGTTGAAAAAAGACGATGGGTATTAGCTAATAATAAGGATATCCCCATAATTGAGAGCAAACAGCTATCTATAGGTGCCGAATACAAAAAGAATAATTGGCTTATTAGCGCCGAAGGCTTTTACAAAACGGTATCTGGAATCACCACTTCTAATGAAGGCTTTCAAAATCAATTTCAATTTGTAAGTGCCGTTGGAGATTACAAGGTGACTGGTGTTGAAATGGTACTAAATAAAAAAACGGCCTCGTTTAGCACCTGGATAAGTTATCAGTATTTGAAAAATGACTATGACTTCCCCACCCTAGATCCTGCGTCTTTTCCACACAATTTAGATGTAAGACACGCTGCAACTATTGCTGGATCTTATACAAAGAACAGATTCAAAGCAGCCCTTGGCATCAACTGGCGAAGCGGGAAACCACATACAATACCTTCTGAAGATCAAGTTGGACTGCAAAATCCAATAACGCCCATAATATCTTACGAAACTCCTAATGCACAGCGTTTACATAACTATTTTAGAACAGATCTTTCTGTTGAATATCGCTGGGGTCTTTCAGAAAAAATTGAAGCAAAAATTAACGCGGCAATTTTAAACCTCTTCAACACAAAGAATGTATTGAATAGAAGATACGTCCTCGAATCTGATGAAAATAACATTCCACAAATTAATCAGGTGGCTGAAATATCTCTTGGCCTCACGCCAAATTTCTCTTTGCAAATATTGTTTTAACAGACACTAACGCACTCGTGTTTAGCGCTCAACTAATTACATACGTTCTGGCACGTCAATTCCCAATAATGAAAATGCTGTTTTAACAACTTCAGACACAGCTTTTGCAAGTTGTATTCTGAAGTTTTTTTCTTCTGAAGTATCTGCTACCAAGATGGGAACGTTTTGGTAGAATGAATTAAATTCTTTCACCAAATCATATGTATAATTTGCAATAACCGCAGGACTATACTGCGCAGCGGCTTGTTGTACCATCGCAGGAAATAATTTCAAGCTTTTGAGTAATTCTTTTTCTTTAGCATGCAGTACAAAATCAGCGCTAACCACCATAGAGAGGTCATTTCCTTCCGCCCCTTTACGCAAAATAGATTGGATTCGCGCATAGGTATACTGAATAAATGGACCTGTGTTTCCCTGAAAATCTACACTTTCTTCAGGATTGAAAAGAATTCGTTTTTTAGGATCTACTTTTAGAATGTAATACTTGAGTGCTCCAAGTCCGATGGTATGATAAAGTGCCGTTTTTTCTTCTTCTGAAAAGTCATCAATCTTACCAAGTTCTTCGGAAATATCCTGCGCCGTTTGCGCCATCTCGGAAATCAACTCGTCCGCATCAACTACCGTCCCTTCTCTACTCTTCATCTTTCCCGAAGGTAAATCTACCATCCCATAACTAAGATGATATAAATTTTCAGCCCATGAGAAGCCCAATTTCTTCAGAATTAAAAACAAGACCTGAAAGTGATATTCTTGCTCATTTCCTACAGTATAAATCATACCGCTAACATCCGGAAAGTCCTTAGTCCTTTGAATAGCCGTGCCAATGTCCTGCGTCATATACACCGCTGTTCCATCGCTTCTTAATACAATTTTTCTGTCTAGGCCGTCTGCTGTTAAATCACACCAAACAGACCCATCAGGATCTTTTTCAAAAACACCCTTATCCAGACCTAATTGCACGAATTCTTTACCAAGAAGATAGGTTTTACTTTCATAATAGAGTGTGTCAAAATCAACACCCATAGCCTTATATGTTTTGGCAAATCCATCATACACCCAACCGTTCATCGTTTTCCAGAGCGAAACAGTTTCTTCATCACCTGCCTCCCACTTTAATAACATTTCTTTAGCAGCAACTAGAGACGGTGCTTCGGCTTTTGCTTTTTCTTCGGTTTTACCTTCGGAAATCAACTGAGCAATTTCTTCTTTATATACCTTGTTGAAGGCAACGTAGTAGTTTCCCACTAACTTATCACCTTTTAGTCCTGTAGATTCTGGAGTTTCTCCATTTCCCAAGAGCTTCCAAGCCAACATACTTTTGCAAATATGAATGCCTCGGTCATTAATTATTTGTGTTTTATATACTTTTTTTCCAGAAGCCTTTACTATTTCAGCAACCGAATAACCCAATAAATTGTTTCTAACATGTCCTAAATGCAAAGGCTTGTTCGTATTAGGAGAAGAGTATTCAACCATTACGGCATCACTCCCTTGTGTCACTTTTCCGAAGTTGGAAAAATCTGTAACGTTTTTGAAAAAGCTCAAGTAATGCGCATCACTCAATACAAGATTCAAGAACCCCTTGACCACATTATACTTAATTACTTCTGTTACATGCTCCACCAAATAACCTCCAATTGCCTCACCTATTTGCACAGGGTTTCCCTTAACCTGGCGTAACATTGGAAAAATAACTACTGTAATATCTCCATCGAAGTCCTTACGCGTAGCTTGAAACTCAACCGTCTCTAGCTTCGAAGCGTATATGGATTCAATGGCTGATTTAATTTTTTCTGAAAGGGTTTCTTGCAAATTCATAGGATAACTTGAAGCAGCAAAGATAAGAGAATTTCGTGCTTTACTTCCAAATTTATAAGGCTTATGGACGCGTAAATTTCACTCGAATGGCCATCATAGACAACTAGCGTCTATTCTTGGTGAAAATGGATCCCAGAATAGCTAAAGATCCTAAAATTATTTTTGGAATTGCTTGATCAGTTTGATCAATAAAATTTCCAAAATAGTCAACTACGCCCCAAATAATTAGGGCCGCGCCGCCTAACATCAATATAATTCTTAATGCCTTCATTTTTATTTCTTCGGAAGAAAGACCTCGGCCATCATGCACCGTGCACTTCCTCCACCACAGGTCTCAATAGTTGTAAGATCACTACTTAAAATTCTACAATGCTTCTGAATGGCTTTAACTTGGTCGCTTCTCAAACTGTTCCGAGCAGCTTCGCTCATCACCATAAATTTATCATCCTTGCCCTGAACCTGCAACATATTTCCAGCGAATTGATGCATCTGCGCCTCAGTAATAGCAATAATTTCTTTTTTCGTTTCCTTGATATGCTTAATCACATTTTTCTTTTCATGCTTATCGTCAATAGCATCGAGACAAATTACACAAAACTTCTCCGCCAGTGCCATCATGACATTGGTGTGATAAATTGGCATTCGCTGCTGCCCTTTAACCGTTTGAAAGGCCGTAAACAAGACAGGGTCACATTCAAAATCCTCACAAAATTCTATAAACAATTCTTCATCAGCACGCGGAGAAAGCGCACAATATGCCTTCGCATGGGTACGATCCATCAAAATACTACCTGTACCTTCTAAGAAATACTCCTGATCTTCTGCAGCCGTATAATCAATAATTTCATTGATTACAAAACCCTCATCTTCAAGCCGTATAAAAATTTCTTCTCGTCTTTCTCTACGTCTATTTTCTGCAAACATAGGATAGAGCCCTACAATTCCACTTTCATGAAAACTCACCCAATTATTAGGAAAAATAGAATCTGGCGTATCCAATGTGATATCATCATCTTCAACAATCACGTTTACACCAACGGCCCTCAATTTGGACACAAAGTTATCAAATTCTACCTGCGCCTTGGCATTAACATCTTTGTTAGTAAGCGCTAAATTTTCCTGAAAATAGTTATTCACAGCGGTTTCTTCATTCATTCTGAAGGCAACTGGCCGGATCATTAAAAGGGTATTGGTAATCTGCGACATTAACGGTTGGTTTAGTCTGCAAAAATAGTTCTTTTCCATATGAATTACACTAGGTGAGAAATTCATATCTAGATAAGATTATTTAGCATCGCCACAAATACTGATGTTGTGAACTTTAGATGCCAAAATTCGCCATAAACTCATATCTTTAATCGTATGAAAACCTTCTCGAAAATCATTAAAGTTCTTCCTATTGTCTTATTCATGTTTTGCTACTCCACATCGCTGCGAGCACAATATGAAATCAATAGTGAATTTGGAAATCTAGTAGACTTTGATACTCTTACCTCTGGAATTTATATAGTCTGGTGGGATAATCAATGGGATTATTCGACAGATGCGGAGGCATTACTCGACATCATGAATGACTATCGCGATGTATGCCTAGGTGAACTTGAGATGCAAGATCCTCCCAATCCTACAGATGGATATTACTACAATGTATATTTACACCGTTCTGATGACCTTTTCCCAAGTTGGTGGGGCAATGGCCAAGGGACTGACGTTAATGGCTACCCATATTTGACTTTACCAATTGGCGCACATAACGATTGGGTAAACGTAGCGCATGAGACTTTTCACGTATTTCAGTATAGTAGTAATTCACCTGGCTTTGCGTATTCAGGAGATAGCCAGTGGTATATAGAAGCTTCGGCAAATTGGTTCGCGGCGAAACAAAATGAGAATGTAGATGGCGCCTTTCTTGAAGCCGAATCATTAGTCCGCCTACCCCATGTGCCCTTATGGCTAAGTTATGATAACTTCCCAGCTAGCTACCCCCAAAATTGGCAGCGCTACGTGCATCAATATGCTTTGGCGTTACTTCTGTATTATATGAGTGAAGAAACGACC
>JBLHGH010000067.1:0-9493 GCA_047615425.1 Candidatus Latescibacterota bacterium | reverse complement strand
CTTTAAACGCTACTGCTTTGCTCACTAATTGATGCGTTCCAATAACAATATCTAGCTTACCGCTTTTTAGATTATCCAGTACCGTACGTCTTTCTTTGGCAGATCTAAACCTGTTGAGGTAGTCAACATTCACGGGCATTTCGGCTAGGCGCTCACTAAACGTTTTTTGATGTTGAAAGGCTAAAATTGTGGTTGGAACAAGAATGGCAACTTGTTTGCCGTTATCCACAGCCTTGAAAGCAGCCCGCACTGCTACTTCAGTTTTTCCGAATCCAACATCACCACAAATCAAACGATCCATGGGGCGTTCACTTTCCATGTCGTTTTTTATATCCTGGGTTGCAGTAACTTGATCTGGGGTGTCTTCGTACATAAACGAAGATTCCAGTTCATGTTGTAAATACGAATCTGGATCATATTTAAACCCTTTTTGTAAGCGTCGTTTTGCGTAGAGCTCAATAAGATTGAATGCAATTTCTTTAACGCGGGTTTTCGTTTTTTGCTTTAGTTTTTTCCAAGCAGCGCTTCCGAGCTTATAAATTTTTGGAACCGTCCCGTCTTTGCCGCTGTATTTGGAAATCTTGTGTAGTGAATGAATACTGAGATAAAGAATATCACGTTCACCATAAAAAAGTTTAATTGCTTCTTGTTGTTTTCCCTCTACATCAATTTTCTGTAACCCTCCAAACTTTCCAATTCCATGGTCAATGTGGGTTACATAATCACCAACCTCAAGATTCGTAAGTTCTTTCAGTGTAATTGCCTGTTTTTTAGCATAGCCATTTTTCAGCTGAAATTTATGATAGCGCTCAAAAATCTGATGATCTGTATAGCAAATGTTTTTGTTTTCGTCATCAATAAAGCCCTGATGTAAAGGAAAAACTACGGTTTGGTATTGAGCCACTTTTTGTTCGGCATCATCAAAAATATCATGAAAACGCTGCGCCTGAGGTTCACTGCTGCAAAAAATGTAGTTCTTATAGCCATTTGATGCATTTGCATTCAAGTTTTCAATGAGAAGATTAAACTGCTTATTGAAGGATGGTTGAGGTTTTGTTCGGAACGAATAGTGAAGAACGCCTGATGAAGCGCCGGATGCTTCTGGCTCAACCATGAGCGTTGTAAATCCTTTTAACTGATCTTGCAATAAGCGCGACGTACAAAAAAGCTCTTGGGGTTCGCTCATGTTCACTTCGCCTTTGGCTTCATCAAATAAATCCTTTGCCTTTCCGAACAAAGTATCAATGCTACTGTTAAGTAGCGCCTCGTTCTTCAGGAAAATCACGGTTTTAGAGCCAATATATTTTAGGAAACTTTCCCTTTGTTTGTGCGTAATTTGATCGCCATCAGCAGTATTTAGTTTATTCCCAATATTTGGAATGATAGAAATTTTCTTAACCTGATCCAAGGATAGCTGTGTTTCCACATCGAAGGTTCGGATGCTATCAACTTCGTTGCCAAAAAATTCAATTCTGTATGGCTCATCATTGCTATATGAAAATACATCTAAAATTCCGCCGCGAACAGAGAATTCGCCTGGCTCCGTGACGAAGTCAGTTCGTTTAAAGTTGTATTCGAACATCACTTCGTTTACAAAATCAATTGATAATTGATCTTGCAAGGCAATCTTCAAGGTGTTGCTTTCAAGCTCTTTACGAGTTACTACTTTTTCAAATAGCGCCTCAGGATAGGTAAGTATTAAGGCAGGTTTTCGTCTTGAGTTAATTCGGTTTAAAACTTCAGAACGCAAGAGGATGTTAGCGTTATCCGTCTCCTCAATTTGATAGGGTCTTCGGTAACTTCCAGGATAAAAAAGCACATTTTGATCCCCGAGCAAATTTTCTAAATCGTTAAGGTGATAAGCAGCTTCTTCTTTATCATTCAGAATAACTAAAAAAGGGAGTTCAGTAGATCTGAATAAATGCGCTAGGATGAGGGATACCGAGGAGCCAATAAGTCCTGAAACGGTAATTTTTTTACCTCCTTCGAAAGTGTCTTTTCCTTGAGATTTGGCAATAGATTCCCCTAGTTTTCGTACGAGCGAAGACTCTTCAAAAAGGGAACGAACAAGGGCTTTGCTCATATTTATTGGCAGCTTAGGCGGGTAACTTTTAAGTTTGCAAAGATACTATAGGAAAGTATTATAAAAAACAAGAAACAAGTTTTTCTAAATCGGCAGCATCATTATAGACGTTTGGCGCGACCCTAATAGCCTGTCCGCGATAGGAAACAAATATGTTTTTGCTATTAAGGAGTTTTTTGAAATGGGCTATATTTTTAGCTTCAGGAAGATAAATTCCGAACAGATGATGTGCTCTGTCATTGGGCTCTTCAATAAAATATCCTGCTTCTTGAAGTCGTTTTATGGGTTCTTCACACAGCGTTTTACAGTATTGCTGAATTCCATCAGGAGACCAGGTTAAAAGTTGTTTTAATGCTTCCGAGAGCATTGGCGTGAGTATAAAATTACTAGATTCACCCACATCATATCGAATAGCTTTGGGTTTAAATTCGAGATTGTAGTTCACCAGATTGGCAAAGTTTTCACTGTCTTTATGATTCATCCAATTATTTTCGATGGGCGTTCCGGCATGAAATCGTTCGCCGAAATATGCAAGCCCCAAGCTGTAAGGGCCAAGTAGCCACTTGTAGCCTGCACAAATAAGTGCATCTGGTTTTATTTCTGCTACAGAAAATGGCATGGCTCCTATGCTTTGCGTTCCATCAATAATAAGATAAGCGCCTACCTCGTTTGTGCGTTTTCTGATAGCTTTTAGGTCAAACTTAGTGCCATCTGCCCAATGAATAATAGGTAAGGCTACACATTTAGTTTTAGAAGAAATGGCTTCGATAACACGGGTATTCCACGCCTGTCCACGTCCTTTTTCCAGTGGCGGAGCATAGATCGTTTTAATTACTGCGCCTTGCTCTGATTCTAGTTGTTTCCAGGTATAATAATTACTTGGAAACTGTTCTTCAAGAACTATAATTTCGTCTCCTTGATTGAAAGGAATATTATGCATTGCCGTTGCAATTCCGTAGGAAGCTGCAGGAATAATAGCAATGGTTTCAGGGTCTGGAGCGTCTATTAGTTGAGCAAATCGTTGCCTGAGCAGTATTTTTTCTGAAAAGAACTCGTCTCCCGTAATGGTGTCTGGTTGTGATTTCTTATGTAGGTTTTCGATTCCAATATCAGTTACGGTACGCAGTTGTGGAGACATATACGCTCCGTTTAGATAGGTAGAATCCTCTGAAAGATTGAATAAATGTTTTTGATTTGTAAGCATTAGCGTTGCAAATATTGATTGAGCTTAATAAAAGGGCTGGTTGTCCTATTTTTAAAACTATGGTATGTGCTACTCATGAATAAAATGGCAGCACAGCATAAGGCTAGGTAACTAATATTTTGATGCAATTCCCAATTTGCAACGGCAATCGCGGATAGGGCCCAGGCACCGACCAAGGCAAATTCACGCATATTACGTTTCCATGTTATTACAAAATTTATAACGGTTGCGATGATGATCATAATTACCGTCCATAGCACTTCAGGCAGCCCAAATCCATTCCAGCCAATGTCAACTAAGAATGCTGAAACATTCGCAATGCTCGCAACAGTAATCCAGCCACTATATATAACAAAGGGCCACCAAAGGAAAACAATAACCGTAATTGGGGCATCCCATAGTTCCATCGAATTTGCAACAACAATTTTAAGAAGAGCAATTAGAATTATAAACATGCAAACTAAGGATAATCCAATGTGTCCATATAACCAACAAAGCACCCAAGCAGTATTCGCAATGCAAGAAATAACAAACCACCATCCCGTTTTCATGATAAATGCATCATCTCGGACTTTTACAAACAAACTTCTTCCTTGGTAGAAAATAAAGCCCAGAAGCAGTAAGTAAATCAGTCCCCAAATTGAAAAAGCATAACCAGCAGGTGTAAAAAGTGTAAGCAGATTATCTGAGATGCCGCCAATAGTTGCGTTGTTAATCATTCCAGTATTGGATAAATAATTTACTACAATGGTTGCAATAAAGGCAATTCCATTTGCAATTTGAAGTGTTTTTTTCATGAGATTGTAAATATAAAGAAGTTTATAGGCGTCTTTCCTTAGTCCTAAAATACTACAATTTTATTTGTAAATTAACACTCGAAAATATTGTCATTTCAAACCATCATGCAAGGAAAATACCATCTAAGAACTTTTGAAGAATACAAACAAGCCTACGCTAGCTCAGTGGAAAATCCGGAAGAATTTTGGGCAAAAATTGCTTCTGAAAATTTTGTTTGGAAAAAACCTTGGAACGAAGTGCTGTCATGGGATTTTAGCACACCAGAGGTGAAGTGGTTTGAAGGCGCGCAACTCAATATCACCGAGAATTGCATCGACCGACATTTAGAAATACGGGCTGATAAGACGGCAATTTTGTTTGAACCAAATGACCCTAAAAGTCCTGCGGAACATATCACCTATCGTGAGCTTCATAAGCGCGTTTGTAAGTTTGCAAATGTCTTAAAGGAAAAAGGGATTGGAAAAGGCGACCGTGTTTGTATTTATCTGCCAATGATTCCAGAGCTTGCTATTTCAGTGCTTGCGTGCGCACGAATTGGAGCTATTCATTCGGTTGTATTTGCAGGTTTTTCAGCAAATGCTTTGGCTACAAGGATTAATGATTGTGATTGTAAAATTGTGTTGACGAGTGATGGTTCTTTCAGAGGAAATAAAATTTTGGACTTGAAAAGTATTGTAGACGAAGCCTTAGAATCTTGTCCAGATGTTAAACTGTCTTTGGTTGCCAAAAGAACAAATACTGAAGTAAAAATGATTGCTGGAAGAGATTTTTGGCTACAGCCTTTGCTTAACGAGGCAAGCTCAGAATGTCCAGCTACTATTATGGATGCTGAAGACCCTTTGTTTATTTTATATACATCTGGGTCAACAGGGAAGCCAAAAGGCATGGTGCACACAACTGCCGGGTATATGGTGTATACTGGATATACTTTCAAGAATGTTTTTAAATATGCTGAAAATGATGTGTATTGGTGTACCGCAGACATAGGGTGGATTACCGGACATAGTTATATTGTATATGGGCCACTGGCAAATGGCGCAACCACGTTGATGTTTGAAGGGGTCCCAACCTATCCAGATGCAGGTCGTTTTTGGGAGATTGTTGCAAAACACAAGGTGACTCAATTTTATACAGCACCAACAGCCATTCGGACTTTAGCAAAATCCTCATTAGATGTAGTTGAGAAACATGATCTTTCCTCTTTAAAATTGCTTGGAACAGTAGGGGAACCCATTAACGAAGAGGCCTGGCATTGGTATGATAATCATATTGGGAAAAATAAATGCCCCATTGTTGATACGTGGTGGCAAACAGAAACTGGGGGAATATTAATTTCGCCTTTGCCTGGAATTACACCAACCATTCCAACCTTTGCAACGCTTCCATTACCTGGGATCCAAATGGCTTTGATGGATAAAGAAGGCAAGGTCATTGACTCCTTAAAAGCTGAAGGCAGCCTCTGTGTTCGTTTCCCTTGGCCTTCCATTGCAAGAACAATTTGGGGGAATCATAAGCGATACAAAGAAACCTATTTTTCGGCCTTTCAAGGGATGTATTTTACAGGAGATGGTGCCTTGAGAAATGAAGATGGCTATTACAGAATAACCGGACGGGTGGATGATGTTATAATAGTTTCTGGGCATAATTTAGGCACGGCGCCTATTGAAGATGCCATAGATGAGCATCCTTTGGTTGCAGAAAGTGCTATTGTGGGATACCCGCATGACTTGAAAGGGAATGCCTTATACGGTTTTGTTACGTTGAAAATCGAGGCAAACGGCATAGATACAGGTTTGCTTTCTGATGAAATTAATGCTCAGATTACAAAACAGATTGGACCCATT
The DNA here is from genome assembly GCA_047615425.1 of Candidatus Latescibacterota bacterium. GTDB lineage: Bacteria > Bacteroidota > Bacteroidia > Flavobacteriales > Flavobacteriaceae > Patiriisocius. The sequence goes on along the minus strand of JBLHGH010000067.1, from coordinate 3,564 downwards.
GCGAAATTGGATAAGATTCAATTTACGAGCGGATTGCCAAAAACTAGAAGTGGTAAAATCATGCGCAGAATTCTTCGGAAAATTGCATGCGGTGAAACAAAGAATTTAGGAGACATAAGCACCTTACTCAATCCTGAAGTTGTTCAAGAAATCATGGATCAAGTTGTGTAATTTTTTCCTTTTTTCCAAAGGAATAACAGACGAAAGTTGAATAACAAATTTTATATTTGTAGTCTAAAACTGAACTATGTCATTTACAGATTTATTTGAAAGCGGAGAGCACTCTAGAAACTTAGGTCATTTTGCATCTTTGGCAAATATCGCTTCGGTTGATGGCGAACTTGCAGAAACGGAAGAGAAATTATTAAAACGTTTTGCTCGAAAGCTTGATATTGAAGAAATGGAGTATTCAGAAGTTTTAAAAAACCCAAGTAAATATCCCATAAACCCTCCAAATGACGCAGATAAACGTTTAGAGCGTATGCATGATTTATTTCAAATGATTTTTGCCGATCATGACATTGATGAAGAAGAGCATAAGTTAGTTGAGAGATATGCTATTGGGCTGGGTTATACCGAAGAGCTTGCTAAAAAACTGATTAAACGTTCTATTACTATTTATCAGGGAGGTCTTGACCTTGAAGATTACCGTTACTTACTGAATAAGAAGTAATATTAATTCTGTTTTACCTTCTTGAGTGTTTTAAAGAACCCTTGCCTCTGGCTTAGTCAGCAAAGCAGTAGCGCCCGCGCTTAAAAAAAGGTTTTTAAGCGTTTTGCATAAACTCCTCTGCCTTTTCTACCATCTTTTTACTTCCGCAGATAAATGGCACACGTTGGTGTAATTTGGTGGGTTGAATATCTAATATATTAGTAAATCCATCACTTGCTTTCCCACCTGCTTGAACAGCTAAGTAAGCCATTGGGTTACACTCATAAAGGAGCCTTAACTTTCCTTCTGGATCTTTAGATGTATTTGGATATATGTAGATGCCACCTTTAATCATGTTTCGATGAAAATCTGAAACCAATGATCCAATATAGCGTGCTTTGTAGGGTCTGTCTTCTTCTTCCCTTTGACAATATTTTATATAATTCTTCACTCCTTGAGGGAAATGCACATAATTGCCCTCATTCACTGAATAAATATTACCAACTTCAGGGAATTGCATGTTTGGATGCGATAAATAATAGGTCCCAATGGCTGGGTTAAGCGTAAAACCATTCACACCATGTCCGGTAGAATACACAATCATGGTCGAGGTTCCATAAACAATATACCCCGCAGCTACTTGTTTATTGCCCGGTTGAAGAAAATCTTCTAAGGTGGCAGGAGTTCCTTCGGGTGTGACTCTGCGATAAATAGAAAAAATAGTACCTACAGAAACATTCACATCAATGTTTGAAGATCCATCTAAAGGATCCATTAGCACCACATATTTGTTGTCGTTTTTCTTGTTCTTACCCTGGATGGTGATAAAGTCGTCTTCCTCCTCACTTGCAATACCGCAAACAATTTCTCTATTAATAAGTGTTTTGATAAAGACATCATTCGCATAAATATCTAATTTTTGCTGATCCTCACCTTGAATATTTGTTTCTCCAGCTGCTCCTAAAATATCTACTAATCCAGCCTTATTCACCTCGTGATTTACCACCTTAGCGGCAAGGCGAATGGAATTTATTAGCCTGGAAAGCTCTCCAGAAGAGTATTTAAACTCCTCCTGATTTTCAATGATAAACTCTCCTAATGTTTGGTTGTGGTTCCCCATGATAGCTGATTGATATGAATTTGGCACAAATATCGGGTTTTTTAAGAAAATGAACCGATATTTGTCTAGTAAAAGCAAACGCATGGCAATTCAAGTTAGAAAAGCAATAGAGGCGGATATGAGTCAGATTTTAGAGCTCATAACGGCGTTAGCAGTTTTTGAAAACGAACCTGATGCGGTTGAGGTAACGGTAGCCGATTTAGAACGTGAAGGCCTAGGCGAGAATCCGCTGTTTACGTGTTTCATTGCTGAAAATGACAATGAAATTATAGGATTAGCACTCGTTTATTTTAGGTTTTCTACCTGGAAGGGAAGAACGGTTCACTTAGAAGACTTAATAGTAAAAGAGGCGTATCGAAGTAAAGGCATAGGCCAGTTGCTTTACAATGAAGTCATGAAATTTGGATTAGAACATGGTGTGAAGCAAGTGACTTGGATTGTACTCAATTGGAACGAAGGTGCAATTCGGTTTTACGAACGTAGTGGCGCCACCTTGCATAAGGATTGGTATTTGGTTGAAATGGGAGGAGAAAAACTTCAGCAATTTAAATAAACACAGTAGCTAATAGAAGTGCAAATTCATAAATGAAAGTATTCAAGTTTGGAGGGGCATCTGTTAAAGATGCGCAAGGAGTTAAGAATTTAGTTCGGGTATTGGAAAGTGCCAAGGAACAAGATTTGATAATTGTAGTTTCCGCGATGGGAAAAATGACCAATGCGTTCGAATCTATAGTGCATTGCTATTTTTATGAACCTATTGAATTAAAAGATTCTGTGTCGTTTGTGGAGGATTATCACCAAAAGATTACGCATGAACTTTTTCCGAATAAAAGCCATCCAGCTCATAGCAACATTTCAGATATTTTCGTGGATCTGAAGCAGTTCTTGCGAACAAATAAGTCTACAGATCACGCTTTTGTATATGATCAAGTGGTGAGTTTTGGCGAACTAGTTTCTACAACAATAATTAGCGCTTACCTTTCAGAAATTGGTATTAAAAATAACTGGCTCGATGTCCGTACTTGTATTGTTACCGATGCTAATTATAGGGATGCAAAAGTTGATTGGGACAGTACACAAAAACATGTTAAATCCAAAACTACTAGAAAGGGGATTACTATTACCCAAGGGTTTTTAGGGAGTGAAGCTACCCATAATTTCACCACCACTTTAGGACGTGAAGGAAGTGATTACACAGCTGCTATTTTTGCCTATTGTTTAGATGTAGCAAGCGTTACTATTTGGAAAGACGTTCCGGGGGTTCTAAATGCAGACCCAAGGCATTTTGCAAAAACCACCTTATTAAATCATATCTCATATCGAGAGGCAATTGAAATGGCATTTTATGGCGCCTCAGTTATACACCCTAAAACATTACAACCGCTTCAGCGCAAAGAAATCAAGCTTTATGTAAAGTCGTTTCTCAACCCGTTAGACCCCGGAACCTGTGTTGGAAAAGGAGTGGCCTTAGACCCAATGACTTCTTGCTTTATTCTGAAAAAAAATCAGGTGCTAATCTCATTATCTTCCCTTGACTTTAGCTTTATGATACAAGACCACATTGGTGATATTTTTAAATGGTTACACCAGTATAAAATGAAGGTTGAAATGATGCAGAATTCTGCCATCAGCTTCTCTGTATGTGTTGATAATCGTTTTGATAATTTAGAAGCACTTTTATCTAAGCTTCGTTCTATATTTCGAGTAAAATGGAATGAAGATGTAACACTATATACGATACGTCACGCTATTCCAAAGGAAATAGCAACATTGTCTCGCGGAAAAACAATTT
>JBLHGH010000066.1:0-9534 GCA_047615425.1 Candidatus Latescibacterota bacterium | reverse complement strand
TCCAAACATGAATACAAATGAAGCTGCAATCGCTAATTGCCATGGTTTGAACCGGATTACTTTAGCGGTAGTTTTCTTCTCAGAAATGGTTTCAGTGAGGTTTTCTTCCGAAGAAAAATTAGCACTCATCTGATCTAGTTGCGTCTTTAATAGATTTCGTTCCTCAGAAAATTGATTCGCTAAATAGTGTGATATTTCCTTATAGCCTTCAAAGTCTTTAGCAAATGCAGGATCTTCTTCGAGGTTTTTTTCAAAGGCAGCTTTATCCTCTTCGGAAAGTTGATTGTCTAAATAATTTTCAAATAGCAAACTGATTTCTTCATCTAGCGCCATAGCTATGTTCGATTTAAATTTTTATAAAGGGCAGATTCCTGCACCCATTTAGTGAGTTGACCAATACACAGTGATTTCTTTTTTCGCGCATAAGCGTATGAAATATCTAATTGTGTAGCTACCTCTTCCATGGAATACTTTCCGAAGGATAATTGTAAAATCTGTTTACAGGTATCTCCTAAATTTTGAAATACGTCTTTAAACAACGCCATTTTATCTTCGAAATCTTCTGTAGCGTTTACCTGATCTTCTACGGTTTCAGAAATAAATCCGATTAGTGGCTCTTTTGTTACCCGTTGCGTTGAATTTTTTTTCGCAATGGTTAACCATTTTCTTTTACAGATTAGAAAGAAGTAGGCATCAAAAGGACATGTGAGCTGCAGATTCTTTGTTTTGGCTTGGTCATAAATAGTCATAAGGACATCCTGAATCAAATCCTTCGCAGCAGCTTCATCTCCGCTATTCTTTTTCACATAGCCAATGACCTTGGGAGCATACTTTGAATAGATGTTGGCAATGAGCCTGTTATCATTATTAAGTAATCCCTCAATATATTTTTGGTCCTCGTGTACCTTCTTTTCCCTCATAAACACTATAAAGTTGCTCTAAAGTAAAAAAAATATATCAGAAGGGGGTAACAATTTTTTAGGGTTCGGATATATAGTCAAATAACAAAGGCGATATCCGAAAAGCCAACTAACAAATAGAGTAGGAAATTAAAACCAAATATTATGAAAACATCTTTACTTATTTCGACACTAGCCTTACTTTTTAGCTTTAGCGTATCAGCGCAATTTCAAAAAAGTGTGGGTGCACCCAATGAACATTATCATGACCTTAATCAAACCATTATCCAAGATGGTAGTGATGACATTGCCGTTGCTGCTAATTTATTTGACGCAACAATGACCAATCAAGTTTTTACTTTAAAACGTGTAAATCAAGCCGGAAATGTAATTTGGGTGCAGAAGTATAACAATGCTTCTTTTCCAAATGCACGGGTATTTGACATTATAAGCTATTTAGATATCATCGTAGTTACTGGTTCAATCGATGTAGGTTCAATTAAAAGAACCTTCATTGCTAGAATATTGGCCACTACGGGTTCTGTGATGAATGTAAAGTATTATGACATTGTTTCTCCTAATTTTCATTCACGCGGACTTCACATTGAGTACACACAGAGTGATGCTAATGGAGATAGTGTTACAGATCCAGGATTTGTAGTGTCTGGATTCTTTAGTGCTTGTTACAATGTTGATGTCAACTGCTCTAGTAACCTAGGTTTTGTACTACGTACTGATGATAACCTGAATCTTTTATGGGCTTCAGAATTAGACACGGCAGTTCCCGCTACAGCAGATTATGATTTTATCAATGGCGTAACCGAAACCAGTGATGGTTTTTTCTTATCAGGAAGTGCAACGGGATTGAACCCATCGAATGCTACGCAACAAGGTGTGTTAGCGCATAAAATTGACTTCCAAGGGAATACAATGTGGGATAAAAGTTACCTTTTCGGAAACTCTCAAGACGTGAGCGTGGATGCATATTACGATGCTGGTTCACAAAAGATTTATGCTTTGACTAATTACTCAGTATCACACTACTTTGGAGTTACTGTATTTGATAATGGGACCGGGACGGTTGATGCTACACAATCTTGGTATGCAAGTGCAGGCGATTTTAACCGTTATGGATTCAATATCATGGAGTCTTTAACAAGCCCTAATAATTTAGTAATAGCTGGATATGATAGAGATGAAAACTGGTCTTCGGGCGGGACTCCAATGTTCGGAAACAGTAATGTTTTTGTATACGAGTTCGAGAAGGCTACTGGTAACCAAGTTGGTTTTTCTTACCAATTTTTAGTGCCACATGTTGAACCAGCCGGTGATGAATTCAACTTTTGGAATGGTCAGATGCCATTAATTTACTATCCTGATATGAGTCTTGTTTATCAAAATGCTATAGGAACTGTCAACAACTATTTCCACCTAGGCTACAGAGATAATATAAGCTCTAGCTTTACGGAAGCAGAATTATTCAAGACAGATGCTAACAAACGAAATGTCTGTGATAATTTGGAATTGATGATTAGTCCAAACCCGATAACCATGTGGGCCATTCAAGTATTCGCCGGTCCAACACCAGCGTTCGAGACTGTAATGACATTGAATGTGATTGGATTTAACTACACTGAAACTACTTGTACTGAAATTCTAGGTGTAAATGATGTTGAAACTGAAACTGGATTTATCTATCCAAACCCAGTTGATGACACCTTATTTACTACCGTTGTAAATGCAGCTTCATTTACCATATTAGATGCTTTAGGAAGAACAGTTTCTACGGGAACATTCAGCCAGTCAGATTCCATTTATATGGGTGATCTTAAAAGTGGTCTTTACTTCATTAATATTGAAAATGATTTGAAGCAATCTCAATCCTTCAAGTTCATTAAAAAATAGACAGCCTTGTTTTTGCTGACTAGCCGATTACCTCATGCTGTTCCTTATACAGTGTGGGGTTTTTGGTATTTATTATTTCTGAAGAAAATAAATTTAATTTTTTTTTGAAGAGAGGGGTAACAATTTGAATGCATGCAGATTTATGGGTGTAAACAATTTAAAACACAAATTATGAAAACTACAAGAACACAATTCAGAAACAACGCAAAAGCCCTTCTTTTAGCAGGGATGTTAAGTACAGTTTTATTTACTAGCTGTACGTACAATGATGACGCAGATCCAATAATCATTGATTCATTAGAAATAAGCGGCGAAGAATTAATTCAGAGCATCCAAGACAACAGAGATGATGCTATGCAAACATTTGCAATGGACGCGTCAACAGGTGGTGTGATCTTAGCAGAACAAGGAACAAATCTTGTTTTCGGGCCAAATGCTTTTAAAGATGCTGACGGAGATCTAGTTACAGGATCTGTTGAGATTACATTGATGGAAATTTATAAAAAAGCCGATATGGTACTTAGTAAGCTTCCAACGAATGCCATGAATGGAAACGGTGATGTGCAAACTATACTATCCGCAGGTGAATTTTACGTGAACGCCTCTCAAAATGGCGATCCTGTCTTCTCAAATGGAACTTTTCAAATTTTCGCTCCAAGTGACACTTTTGACCCGGAGATGACCATTTTCACTCCAATAGACGGATGTGATGACACAGATTGTGATATAGTTTGGGGTGAAAATCCTGTTGGACAAGTTGTACAAGGTGAAGGGATGGGCCCAAATGGAGCGTATGTTATAGGATACACTGGTTTTAGAGATACTTTTGGATGGACAAACTTAGACCGTTGGTATGATTATCAAGGGCCTAAAACACTAATTACAGCGTCGGTTCCTGAAGGCTATAACGCAACCAATAGTAATGTATATGTCGCTTATGTTGGCTTAGAAGGCCTTGCACTCTTAGATATTTATGATGAAAATGCGCAGTTATTTACGGAGCACTACGGGCAGATGCCTATTGGCCAAGATGTACATTTCATCTTTGTGTCTGTACAAAATGGACAATATATCTATGCTATTCAGTCCACAACCATTGAACTGGATCATCTAGAAGCAATTACAGATTTACAACCCACCACAGAAGCGGAGCTTTTCGCCCTGATAGACCTATTGCCTTAAGTGTTTGGTTTGTTTGTTGTTAGGCATCCCGTCGTTCTTCTAACGTTGGGATGTCTTTTTATATCAAGCTACTCCAGTTTTTTGATTAACTTTAAGCAAACTAACAGAATGAATTTCAAGATACTCAAATATGCTGCCGCGTTTATGCTACTGGCGATACTAGGATGTAGCAGTGATGCGGATGTGTGCCAAGAAGGATTAATTCAAGTACCTAATGCACAAGGGACTATAGATGGAGCAGCATACACGCAAAGCTTAATGGAATGTAGAGAACCACGAATCCAGACCTTTACGGGGTCTAATCTTAAAGGTGACCAAATAGTCGCGGAACAAGGGACAGTCATCTTGATAAATCCACAAACTTTTGCTGATCAAGATGGTTTTTTTATAGATGGAGATGTTACTATTTCACTAATTGAGATGTATCAACCTGGTGAAATAATTGCTTGTCAATTATCAACCAACGGAATAAATGAAGCGGGTAATGTCGAGCCGTTATTTAGCGAAAGCATTTACTTTTTGGATATCACATTTAATGGAGAACAAGTGACCTTCTTGCATCCCATCATGATTTTTACACCTTCTGAAAACCTAGGAATGGAGCAATTTTTATTTAGGTCACCTAGCTGTCCTGATATACCATGTAAGGTTCTTTGGGAACAAGTGGAACTTACGGTTCCCGTTTTTGAAGAACCTTTTATTGACGCAACAGGAGTTAAAGTATTTGGATACAGAGCCGTGATTGATGGATTAGGCTGGCACAATATTGGGCGATATAATACGGATAATATTACCCGTACAACAGTTTTCACAAAGACTGCCCTCGGATATGATAAAACGAACGCAAACGTTTTCGTGAGATATAACACCCCTAGTACGGCTATTGGTCTATTTGATTTCTATGATGCTAGTTTAGATGTTTTTTCTGAAAATTACGCGCAGATTCCAATCGGACTTACGGCAGATTTTGTTTTTGCTACCGTTCAAGGGGGCAATTTTCTTTACGCAACAAAAAGAGGTCTCGTTGAGGTAGATTTTTTAACGGCGACTTTAGATATTAATGAAACTGATGAGCTCGGATTTATAAACGCAATCAACGGCCTTTAATATGAAAACTTATAGACGATTTATACTATTATTAGTTGCCTTGATTGGTTTTGCTGAAATGCAAGCGCAAGTTCCTGTCAATGATACTTTGGTTAGAGCAGCACCTATTTTTTATGATGTCTTGGGGAATGAAATTCAGTTTGGAGCTGATATGCCGGTCTTGAATCAGGTGGCTGGTGCTCCAAAAGCCTTTTACACTTATTATTGGGAATTTGGGGACGGGGATTATAGCTTTCAGGAAAAACCAAAACATGCCTATAAAAAGCCAGGTAGCTATGAGGCCAAACTTTGGAGCACAAATAATTATGATAATGGGAAACCGCCTGCAAGTAGACCCAAGGATGTTCGAGTAACTAAAACGGGCGATAACGACACAGCAGCTTCAGATGAAAATTCACCCTTTGTTGGTGATGATGACTTAGTTGTAAAAACCAATAGGGATGCTTTGCCAGATCAAGATGTGGTGCTTATATCTTCATATAAAAACACAAAACCCTATGTCACTAGCGGAAAGTTGTATCTGTTCTATAATGACACCGAGTTTAAAGAGGATAATTTCGTTTTAGAAGAGACCCGCTTACATCATGGTGAAAGAATTACAAATGAAGGTGTCTTTGCCGGAGTTGTGCGAGATTTCGATAGAAATACAGCAATTGCATCGAGAATGAATGAACTTATTTTCCGAAGTAAAATAGCACAGGACACAACCAAAAGAGATAATCTGCCATTAACCTTGGAAGAATCTCAAGAACGCTACAGAAATCATCAAGTCATCACCTTTGATGATATGCAACCTGGTGAAGAACGAAATTTCTTTAGAACACTCAAGACAACACCAGAAATGTTGAAAGATACAAGTGCTATAGTTACTTTAAGAAGTATTTACGTGCCCGATAAAGGGTATGAGAACCATACTGTTAAAGACACTGAAATTGAAATTGTCACCTCTCATGATCCAAATAAAATGTCGACGAATGGGACCATCTTAAACTATCGATGGGTGCGGTTAAAGCGACTTAAATTTAAAGTCCGATTTCAAAACGATGGAGAAGGCCCTGCGAATACCATTCGGTTAGAAGTTGACACGCCGGAGATGTTCGATAAGCAAACTCTGGAAATACGAGACATGTACCCTGAATGTGCTATTTGTCCAAAAGGGAGAGAGGTCAATTATTCTTGCTTGGATACTATTTTAGAAAAGAATAAAATTATTTTTACCTTCAAGAAGATTTACCTGCCAGGAACGTCTCAAAAAGGAGTGACAGAAAAAGATTCCACTAAGGGTTTTGTGCGCTACAGCATGAAATTTGGAGACGATTTTCATAAACAAAAGACGGTCAGTAGAACAGCAATTTATTTTGATAAAAATGAGCCCATTTTTACAAATTATAGTACGACACGATTTATGACTGGTATTTCTATCGGAGCCAAAGCGGGGTACATGTTTAATCCTGGTTTAGACAATAGCAGGGAATATTTTGCAGGTGTGACCATTTCACCTTTTAAAAGTTATAAAGGCTATTTGCAGGCAGAACTCCTTTTCTCAGCCAAATCTTTCGAAACACTCAAAAATTTTGAAACGATTAGCACAAATGACCTAGGTATTTCTGAAATACTTCAGTTGACTGAAGTCAATAAAGAAAACGGAATTTCCACCTATTTGGTGCCTCTTTCCTATCGCTACAATTTAAATAACTTTGTGGCAGTAGGCGCTGGTGTTCAGCTTAAAGTAGACCTGAGTAGCACCTGTGTTTCTGAAACAATAGGCGAATATTCAATTGATATTCCTGGGGAAGGGGTTATACGGGATGAGACACAAGATACCTTCCAAAAAGCCGAATGCAAAGAGTATTTCGCGAACTTTCAAAGTGGTGTTTTTATAGGAGCAAATGTTGGTGGTGTGCGTATTGGACCTAGTGCTGGAATACGCTATGTTTTTAATTTTAATGAGCCTACTTCGCAAATTCAAGTCTACGGAATTTGGAAATTCTAAAGTACATACGGTCATTATTTTGGGTGTTTGTTTTCCTGTTTTCTTTGGAAGGCATTACTCAAATTACTGATGTTGATTCTGCTTATCAAGGCCTAGATTATTTTCGTGAAGTACCATCTCCAGAGCGGGCTACAGCGTTTAAGCATGACTTGAAAGAATGGAATGCAACTTCAGATTATGATCAGCTTGCGAAAGTTGTTGCGTATTGTAACCTAGGTCATTTTGAGCAGCAATTTTTACAATTTCAAGATGCAATTTCAAGTTACGAAACCGCTAAGATGCTTTATATAAAGCACGAACTTTCGGGTTATGACATGATTAGTTCATGCTATATCCCATTGGGAAATCTCTACACTCAAACAAATGCGCTTGGCGAAGCCGAAAATGAAATTACAGCGTATATTTTGTTGGCGCAACAGACCAATAGAAAGACCGTAATCGCAGATGGATTGAATTACTTATCTGTTGTGTTTCAAAGCCAGGGAGCCCATTCTAGAGCAATTTCCGCGTTAGAGCGAGGTTTAAAGTTGATGCCAAATGATGACCGACTCAGATTAAAATTAGCGTATAGCCTGGTTCATATTGGTGAGGTTAGCCGTTCAGAAAGTATGGTAAAACACTATTTACAAAGAGACCCCTCAAATGTAAAAGCGCATCTATTGATGGCAGAAATCCATCTTAAAAAGGAGCAGCCTGAAGCGGCTTTAGTATCGTTGAAATTGGCTACTAAGAACCTTCTTTCTAACAAAGGTAGTTCTGCGAGAGACATAGCAAAGGCGTATTTAAATATGGCAGAATTAGCTGTTCAACTAGGGGCTGATAATAATGCACTTTTAGAGCTCTACAAAGTCTATGGAGTTTTTATACCAGATTTTCACGCGAAGAACAAGATGCCAAGTCGCAATCAATTAATAGCAGAAAACACATTAATTGATGCCTTGAATCTTCAAGCTTTAATATATACCCGGCAAGGCAAATTGACAATCGCTTATGATGCTTATAAACTTGCTTTCGAGGTGTCAGATAAGTTGGATGCGGCATCGCTATTGCAAGGTTCCAAAATTATACAAAGTGGTGCAACTAAGATAAGAAGTGAAAAATGTTTAAACCTGTTATTTGAACTCTACGAAGCGGAAAAGGATACTATTTGGTTGCATGAGGCTATTCAAATAGATCAGCGGTCAAAATCGCCTATCTTGCTTAAAGAACGTAGGTTACAGGCGCAATTATCAGCTTCAAAAGAGACTGTTTTAGTCGGTCGAATACGTCAAGCACAGCGAAATTCATCCGTACTCCTCAGGCAGTTGGACGCTATTAAAAACCGTGCTTTGCTGGACGTAACGCAACTAGAATCGGTACAGCAAAAGTATAACGAAACAACAGTTTCACTTCGAGATTTATTAAAGCAATTTGCGCCAACATTTGTAGCGAACGAAGAAACCCTATCATTGCGAAAATTAAAGGCTATTTCACTTGCTAAGGAAGAAACTGCGATGAGCTATTTTATTGGCAAAGAATCTATATATCAGTTTATAGTTTCCGAAGGAGCGGTAACGTTTTTAAAGCTGGCCAATTCAATAGAAGGCTGCGATAAATTATTTGAAAGTTGTTCAAAACTAAATTCATTTTTCGAAAGCCCATCGCGTATAATTAACGATCCTAATAGTTATGTAAAGCATGCCAATGGGCTTTACGAAATGTTAGCTATTCCGAAGGTGAAAAAGCTTGTTGTAATTCCGGATGGCCTGCTATCTTTTTTACCATTGAACGCACTGATCACTGAACCCACCAATACAATTAATTTTGCTGAAATGCCTTTTTTAATTCGTTCTACGGAACTTTCCTACGGACTTTCATTAAAGGATTTTATGAATGTTTCTGATTCAAAGCAATTTGAAGGCTCAGTTTTAGGTGTGTTCCCCGTTTTTGAAGGGACCAATAAAGCGCTAACCTATTCAGTTCAGGAAGCGGAAGCGATAAAAGACGTCGTTGATGCTACTAACCTTATGCGTAATGAAGCAACTGTAAGTGCCTTCCTAACTGCGGCTAGCTCGTTTGATGTTATTCATATATCGTCTCATGCATTGGGTGGAACATTTACAAGTCCAGCCGGGATTGAGTTTTCAGATAGAACATTAACAATAGACGAATTATATGGCTTACAATTCAATAAAGATTTGGTGGTCTTAAGCGCTTGTGAAACGGGTGTTGGAAAAATTATTCGAGGCGAAGGAGCTCAAAGTATGGCGCGCGGATTTCAGTACACAGGTGTGCAAAACACCTTGTTTTCCTTATGGAAAGTAAACGATTTTACAACGGCCAATTTGATGGAAAACTATTACAAACAGCTTAGTAAGACGGGTTCGTTTAATAGCGCTTTACATCGCAGCCAACTCGATTTCTTAGATAACCCAAAGATTGAAAACAGTAAGAAATCTCCGTATCATT
>JBLHGH010000065.1:0-9554 GCA_047615425.1 Candidatus Latescibacterota bacterium | reverse complement strand
AAGTAGTTGTCCAAAAAGATAAACGGGTGGACTGTATTGGTTAGAGGCACTAGGTCATCATCGCCTATCCATTGCCAGGTTTTTAAAAACACCTTTTCTTTCAAGGCGTTGAAAACAGCGTTGCTTTTATAGAATTCTGCCGGAAGAGTTTCGGCTTTGGTAATATCTGGATCAATATGGTAGGGGTTCATATCACTTTCGTTTTAAAAAGAAAAATACCAGTCCAATGGTAATTAAGGTAACGGTTGTTCCGCTAATTTTAATGAAAAAGAGCCATTTGTTTTCGATTACTTCCGAAGGAATAACCGCTAAAATCACTGAGAGTAAGATAACTAAAAATCCTAGAATGGACACTATCCATACGCTCGAAGGGTATTTTTCAAAAAGACGAATGCCTCCTTTGCCACCAGTGTTTTTTAGGTTGTGTTTTAATAATGCCGCAAACATGTATAGAAAAGGTATAAAATATAAGAGCACGGACATGTCATATAAAAACGAATAGGCTTCTTGAATTTTGGTTCCCGAAATAGCGATGAGCAATAAAATACTAATAATGATTCCCTGTAGGTACAAGGAGACATATGGAGTACCGTACTTCGGATGAATTTTCCCAAGCGCAGGAGGTAGATACTTGTCAATGCCAATAACAAATGGTAGCCTAGCCGTTCCAGTTGTCCATGAAGCGAAGAGTCCAAGGGTGCTTAAGGTCACCAAAACAGCCCCAACAACGCCCAGAAAGGGCCAGCCTGTTTTTTCGTTCATCACAAAAAATGTCTGTGCAATACCGTCTACAATATGCAATTCGCCCTGAGGGATTACTACGAGCAGAGAGAAAGTCCCGACACAATAGAGTAGCGCAATGACAACCCCTGAAATAATGATAGACCGAACAATGTTTCGTTTCGGGTTCTTAATTTCGCCAGACATCACAGATGAGAGCTCAAGGCCACCGAAAGAAAATGTGATGGCCGCGAAAAACGGAAAAACCCCAAAATCACTAAAGTCGGGAATCAAGCTATCAGCCGTGAATGGTTGAGCACTGCCAAATGAAAACAAATAATAAATCGCCACTACGAAAAGTAAGGTAAAGAGCACCCAAAGCGAGATAGCTCCAACGTTTTGAATCCACTTTCCAAATTTGAGTCCGTAAATATTTAACAGAATGGTAAACCATAACACTATAAGTGATATAAGCCCGGCTACCCAAAAGTTCTCGGCTAGGTCAAGGTAGGCATCACCAAAAATGTACAGTCCAGAACCAACAATGGTAAGCAGAATAGCTGGGAACCAAACAATATTGCTCAGCCAATAACACCAAGCGGCAATATAGCCGTTGCGCTCACCAAAAGCCGTTTTGGTCCAGTTGTAAAATCCGCCTTCACCTGGGACTCGAGCGTTTAAATCAACCACCATTAGCCCGCTAGGAATGAGGTAACATATCATGGCCAGTAACCAAAGTGTAAAACTCGACCAACCAAACTGAGCTGCCTGTGTTAAAGAAGATAGCCCAACCACGCAGGCAATATTAAGTAGCACCAAATCGCGAAGACCAAGTGCTTTTTTTAACTGTGTTGGTTTTTTAGGGGAATCTGTCATCTTACTCCTTGAGCGTATAATTTTGAATGGTGAGATATTGTGTCCATGGCACTGCGTCTTCTATAAAATTTTTCGTCGCGTGGTCCAGGCAAACATTTCGAAATACAATAAGCAAAGGTGAAGTAAGGCTAGGAAACTAATGAAAATACTTGTTGCAAGCGTCATAATTTAGAGATTGTCATCTATAAAATTACGACAATATTCTTTGATTTCCTCCCGCGTCTTTATGAATGCGGTTGTAATTTCGAGTTCTGAGCCCGTAATTTTAGATGGGTCACTAAAGTTGTGATGCAGTCGAGTGGCATTTTTAGATGGAATGAAAGGGCAGTTTTCATTGGCATGGTCACAGACTGTTATGATAAAGTTGAAATCGACTGTCGCATATTCATCAACGTGATTAGAAGTGTGAGCTGAAATGTCAATATCGTCTGCAGACATCGTGGAAACTGCACCCGGATTTAGTCCGTGTGTTTCAATACCTGCGCTGTAAATTATTGCTTTGTCTTCTGCATATTTTTGCAAATATCCATGTGCCATCTGACTTCTACAGCTATTCCCTGTACAGAGAACTAAAATGTTTTTCATAGTGTTCAATTTTTTGCCTAGGTCTTGGTTTAAAAAGTGGCAATTTCCGTTTGCATTCCATCAGCATATATCTGAGTAAGCATTTGAAATGTTCCTTTTGTAATGAAATAATTTGCATGCTTTAACAGCAACCGCTACTAGGACTGCAACAAGTTTCGGTTGTTTCCGCAACTTCAGTAGCAGCTACATTGCTAGTTTCAGGAACTCCGCAGGTGTCTTTTGCCTTACAATCTGTTTTTTCTACGCCTAAAGAAATTAAAAGCTGGCCATTTTTAATTACCGCGTCGTTAACAAATAGTTGCGCTGTATGAAAAAGGGCATTGCTATATTCAAACTTTACCTCAGCATCGAAATCATATGCTTTCATTTTCCCAACTTTGTTGAGGACTCCTAGCGCTTTGTAGCTAGTCATGAATTCTGTTTTTCCTAGTTCTGAAGGGCTTTCCCAAAGTTGGATAATAGTCTCGTTCCAGCTGTCTTGGTTGGCGCCGCAGTCTACAGAATCAATCTTGATGTGTTTTACCTCGGTAATATGGTAATTTGCACCAATCAATTGATTAGGGGCGTACTCAAATAACAGCGATGTGTCTTTATTGGATTCGAGAAGCTTAAAAAATTCTTTTGTTGTCATGATAGATTAAATTTAAATGTTTTGAAAAATGCTAACAGCATTTTGCTTCCGTAGTCTCAAAAAATTCTTGAAACACCTTCTTAAGCGAAGTGAGCTTGTCTGTATTAATTTTGTAGTACTGACGCTTCCCCTCGAATTTGCTTTTGAGAAGACCAGCCTTCTTAATGATCTGCAAATGCTGGGAAGTAGTTGGCTGTGATAGTTTTATTTTTTCAGAGATATCTTTACAAAGACATCCTTCACAATCTCCTATGTAATTTAAGATCGAAATGCGCGCGGGATGTGACAGTATCTTAGCCATATCTGCCAGTTGATTTACACTCATAGTATGTAAATGTCTTTTGGAAACGCCCATTGTAGAAAATGTTAAACTGTTAGTATAATATGTATATTGCAATATTACGATATTGACTAGTTATAAAAAAGCTTTGCGTCTAAAAATATGCAAAGCCTCTTCATTTGTCTAAAACCAAGGCTTTTTGCTTGCTTGGTAAGTATTGTAGAATTCTTCATCATTTTTAGTAAGGTATATAACACCCTCAATAAGTCCTATAATTCCAGATATGATCGAGGTAATTCCACAAGTAAAAATACCTAATAATCCCAGTACTAGTAGAATGACTCCCTCTTGTGTATAGCCCAAGACGAATTTATGAATACCAAGATACCCAAAGACAATCGCTAAGATTCCGGTTATGATTTTTTTGTTCTCTTTATTCTCTGTGACTTTGTTCCAGCCTTCTTTTAATTCATTGGCAGCGTCTTTTGCTGTATCTTCAATTTTATCTGCGGTACTGTCAAGTCCCTCGGTGTTGTTTTCTTCCATGTTATTGCGTTTTAATTAATTGTAGGTTAAATATAAAAAATATTTCTAGAAACTGGCTGTCTAATGGCGTCCAAAGTTCAATTATATTTTCGTCTTTCTATTCTTTCATTTCTCCAACGACGGTTACGTCTTCTTTTTGTCGGACATTAGGTGATTCGGCCAAAAGGTATAAATTCATTAACCCGCATAAAACCCGAAATTTAAGAAAATTGAGCCAGTATTTTATCGACGATAGTCTGAGCTAGTTTTTGCCTGCTTTCTATGGTCCAGCCGGCAATGTGAGGGCTTAATATTACATCCGGTCTTTTGATTAAGGCTTGCATCGCTTCTGGCATTGTTTGAGAAAACAGGGATTCAAAAGAAAGATTCTCAAACTCTAATACATCGAGACCAGCGCCTAAGATATTTCCGCCTTGTAATGCTTCCACCAAATCAGCTGTAACTACGCTTTTTCCACGGGCTGTGTTCAGCAACCAAAAAGGTTTTGAAAAGGCCTGAATGAATGCTTGATTGACCATCTTATCAGTACGGGATGTCCAAGGCGTATGCAGGCTCAACACGTCGCTATGCTCCTGTAAATAGGCTAGAGAAACTTGAAAAGCGTTCTCATCCCCAACATTTTCTTTTATATCATAACAAATTACATTGCAGTCAAAACCACGAAGCTTTTTAGCGAAAGCCTTACCCATATTGCCATAGCCAATAAGGCCAACCGTTTTTGAATCCAACTCAATACCTCTGTTGTCCTCGCGGTTCCATTGACCCGTTCTAACTTCACTATCGGCTTTATTCAGATTATTGAAAAGCGACAAAAGCATACCTAAGGCATGCTCAGATACGGCATTTCTATTGCCTTCTGGAGCTGAAAAGAGCTGAATGCCCCGAGCTTCTGCATACGGAATATCGATACTTTCTAGACCTGCACCTACACGAGCGATGAATTTTAGTTTGACCGCAGCGTCAATGAAGGTTGCATCTATTTTAAACCGACTGCGAATCACAATCCCATCATAGCTCTCGATACCCTGCTCAATCGCTTCTTTGGGTGAGGTGTAATCTTCGGAATTCTCAAATCCTGCCTCTGCTAATTGGGCGATGAGTAATGGATGGTTGCTATCGAGATGTAAAATTTTCACCTTAAATTTTTGGGTAATGGGTTTGTGTATTTTCGTGGACTATCTTGCCAGTGTGGGCTGTGGATAGTTTTTCAAAAAGAAGTACATGCACTTCTTCATCTCCTTGGCTTTTTGGGCAATGTTCTACACCTTTCGGAACAACAATGATTTCGCCTTCGTTGACAATCTCAACCTTATCGCCTCCTGCATCATTTGTTTTGGATGACGAAGATCTAAAGTGCATCTCTAGTGTACCTTTCTGAACAAAGAAAAGCTCATCCTCATCCTCATGTGTATGCCACACAAATTCGCCTTGAATTTTAGCAAGAATCACTTGCATATCATCCACCAAAGCAATTTGATGTGGATGCCACTGTTTGTTGAATTTACTGAATTTTTCTTTGACGTTAATAGGTTTCATTCTAGGCTTTTTTTAGCGAAGAAACAAAGTACGAATTTCTTCTGGTATTTTTGTTGGACGAAGCGTTTTACTACTCAGGAGGCACCAAAGTGTTTTAGCCTCCACCAGTACTTTTTGATCTGCTATACGCGTTATTTTATAATGACGTTCACTTTTTACACCTGCTATAGTTCCTATCCATGTTTGAACTTCTAAAATTTCGTTTTCGAAGGCTGAAGCTTTGTATGAAATCTCATGATTGAGCACATACCAAACATATTTTTCTCGTATTTCTGAATTAGTCTCTTCCAGCCAATGAGCTTCAGCTGCATCCATACACCATTGCAAATAGGCAACATTGTTTACATGATTCCTTATGTCTATGGCTGTTTTATGAACCGTAAATTCGAAAGTGAAGATTTCCGAAATCAAAACCCTAGGATCAATTTCGCAATAAAGAAAAAGAGAAAAATTCCGAAGATATCATTACTGGTTGTAATAAAAGGCCCCGTTGCAATGGCTGGGTCTATCCCTCTTTTATCGAGAATAATAGGCACGAAAGTCCCAACGAGCGCTGCAACTATAATAACGAGCACCATGGATATAGCTATTGTAAGACTCACCAATTGATCCATACTTGTTATGAGTCCGAAAATAATTACCAAAAGCCCTAATGCGAGACCATTGATTAGTGCTAGTCCTATCTCCTTTAAAAGTCTGTTAAACATACTTCCCTTTACAATATCATTAGCTAAACCTTGAACAATTATGGCGCTAGATTGTACACCTACATTGCCCGCCATGGCCGCAATTAGCGGTGTGAAAAAGAAGAGTTCTACATAACGGGTAAGTGCATCGTCAAATCCCTTCATGATATAGACACTTCCAAGACCTCCAAATAGTCCTAATACCAGCCAAGGAAGTCTTGCACGCGTAAGTTGCCATACACTATCATCTGCTTCAACATCTGCCGAGATACCCGCTGCCATTTGGTAATCCTTGTCAGCCTCGTCTTTAATAAAATCTACGATGTCATCAATGGTAATTCGTCCAACCAAAATTCCAGCTTCATCTACCACTGGAATGGCTTCGAGATCATATTTTTGCATGATTCTGGCCACTTCTTCGTTTTCAGTACGTACTGTGACATAATCTACTTTAGGAATAAAAACTTCGCTAATTTTTGTTTTTTCACCCACTGTTAGAAGGTCTTTTAGTGACAGTCTACCGGTAAGTTTTCCATCCATGTCGGTTACATAAATAGAATGAACACGGGTGACATTTTCTGCTTGCCTACGCATTTCGCGGACACAACCAGCTACGGTCCAAGTTTCTTTTACCTGAACAAGTTCCTTTGCCATAAGGGCTCCAGCGGTATTCTCATCATAGGTTAAAAGCGCTAGAATATCCGCCGCATGCTCTTCATCTTCTATTTTTGAAATTACTTCTTGCTGAATTTCGTCATCCAATTCTGCAACAATATCTGCCGCATCATCTGTGTCGAGTTCTTCTAGTTCTTTGGCAATTTCTATTGGGGAAAGTCGGTCTAAAACCTTCTTACGCACATCATCATCCAGCTCCATTAAAGCGTCTGATGTAAGCTCAGAGTCTAGTTGTTGGATGAGGTAGGCAGCTTCTTTGCTCTTGATCTCTTCAAGCAACTCAGCAATGTCAGCAAAGTGATAATCATGCAATAACTCACGCAACGCATGGCCATCTCTATTGGCTATGAGCTGTTCTACGGTTTCAATTAAATCATTCGTTAGTTGAAATTGCATCCTCTTCCAGTTTTTGGGTAAGTGCGATAAATTCTTCAACCGAAAGTTGTTCCGGTCTTTGTCCAAAGATAGTATCTTCTTTTATTTTATCTGAAAGATTAAAGCTTTTTAAGCTATTTCGCAGTGTTTTTCTTCGTTGTTGAAAGGCTGTTTTAACAACTTTATAAAGCATTTTTTCATTGCATTGGATTGTTATGTCTGCTTTTCTTGTTAACCGAAGCACACCGCTTTCCACTTTTGGCGGTGGATTAAAAACACTTGGAGGAACCGTAAATAGATACTCGGCTGTATAAAACGCCTGTGCGAGTACGGAAAGAATTCCATAGGTTTTACTACCTTCCGAGGCACAAATTCGTTGTGCTACCTCTTTTTGAAACATTCCGGAAAACTCAGGGATTTGCTCTTTGTTTTCAAGGGTTTTAAAAACAATTTGTGTTGATATATTATAAGGAAAGTTACCCGTAACGGCGTATTGCTCATCGCCAAAAACGTCTTGAAGGTCTTCTTTAAGAAAATCTGCTTCAAGTATTTGTAAATTATCGTTATTAAAGTTTGTTGCTAAATAGGAAATCGACTCTGAATCCAAATCCATTGCAACAAGATCAATCTCCTTTTTAACCAAATATTTTGTCAAAACACCCGTTCCTGGACCAATTTCTAATACGTTTTTATACCCTGAAAAGGATAAGGTGTTGGCAATTTTTTCCGCAATGGTTTCGTCTATAAGGAAATGCTGTCCGAGATGTTTTTTCGCCCGCACGTCATTCGTGTCTTGTAGGTGTCTTTTGGGTTTAGATGAATGCTTTTTTTTAGCCATTAGTGTTCGCTTACAATTTCTAACTCTGTTCTAAAGGCAACAAATTTTCCTTCAAAGGGTTTGCTTTGGTTCCGCAGTGCATCTGCATCTTCCGTATAATATTTTTCAAGTGTCTCTTTGCTATCCGTTTTGTATTGTACAGAATATGTTAGTCCTCCCATCTCTTCTTCAATCAGTACCCGAGTCATGAGCGCACTGCTAAACTTACCGGTGGCCAGCATAGCTGGAATATGCTCTTCTTTCATCCAGATGAGCCAAGGGCCATGAATGCTGTTGTCTATATTGATGGTTACATTGTAAATGAACATTAATTATTTTTTTAGATTATTATCAATTAATTTCATCTCCACGAAGGATTCTGAATTTTTTTCGGGCTTCCACAAAATAAATACTGTCTTTAAAATTAAAGATGATTTGCTCATACATGGCTTTTGCAATTTCGGGTTGATGCAGCTCAAATTCGTACAATCTCGCTAATTTATAGTGCGCATCATCTGCTAAAATATCATCGTTGTAAAATTCAATTAGTTTTTTGTAGTTGGCCGCTGCCTTGTTAAATTCACCTAGTTTTTCATACAATTCTCCCTGCATTAATAATGCCTCATCTTCAATGCTTTCGCCTTTGTGATTCAAGAGTAATTCGTCTAAAACGGTAACTGCTTCTCTATTTTTTAACTGAAGAGAAAGTAAGTCTGCTCTAGCAAATTTTTTAAGTGCCGTTTGTGTAGAATCTTCCAAGGAATTGTCTGAAATCATCAAACTTAATTCCATAGCGTCGTTGGCGATGAGCTGCGAAGCCGATTTCCGAAGCACTTCCAACTGCAATTTTGCCCACGGAAAGTCTCCTTTGAAGTAGCTTGTTCGAGCCACTTTGAAACGTGCCTCTTGTGCAATGACGTCACTCTTAATTTTACTTTGAATTTGCGAATAATAGATTAGTGCTTTGTTAAATTTTTCGTCAAAAACGAGAATATCAGCCAGCTCCATTTTCACCTTAGCCTCTTGCCTTGCATTTAAATTAGCCTTTGAAAGGGCCTTTAAGTTTGAAATAGCCAGCGCTTTTTTTCCAGCTTTAAAAGCTAAAAAGTGGTTGTAGTCTATTTGCAATAAGTAGGTATAAACGCTTTTGCCATACGTTGTTAACAGCTCTTCAAATTGCTGCTCAATAGCTGGGTATTCTTTTTCAGTGGCCGTTTCTAAGATGATTTTCATCAAGTATTGATACCCTTGCATTTTAAACTCTGGAGTAGGTGCGTTCTCAAT
The DNA here is from genome assembly GCA_047615425.1 of Candidatus Latescibacterota bacterium. GTDB lineage: Bacteria > Bacteroidota > Bacteroidia > Flavobacteriales > Flavobacteriaceae > Patiriisocius. The sequence goes on along the minus strand of JBLHGH010000065.1, from coordinate 543 downwards.
GGTAAAGTTGATCATAACCTCTGCGTTTTCATAGTCTTCAGCGGCCATGGTAATTAATGCTAAGGTTACAATGCCACTCAAATTATCTTCATCCGTACGTTTATAGATTGCCTTCTCTTGTGTAAATGCCTTTTTAAAATCTTTCTGCTGAATAAATAACCAGCTCAATAGTGTGTTGTAGAGCACTTTTGGCTCTTTTTGAAGCTTCGTTAACAAGCTTTTTCGAAGCATAACATTTGCTTCATTCAATGGATCTTCAGTAATATATAAACTGAAATTTCGCTGTGCAATACTCGTATGAGACGGCTTTCGTTCAATCAATTCGATATACTTATCGAACATTTTGTCAAGCTTTCCTTGCTCTCCATATAGACTTGCTAATTGCGAGGTATAATCACGCTCTGGAGTCAGTTTCATTCCTCTTTCGAAGGTTTGAACAGCCTCATCAAGTAATCCGTGTTTTTGAAATGTTATAGCTACAGTTGTGGCGTAAATTGGACTTTGGTCTAAAAAACGAATAGCCTCTTGATAGTAGTTGGATGC